>NZ_CAWPKW010000221.1:0-60038 GCF_963888615.1 Brasilonema octagenarum UFV-OR1
CAACAGAATAATATCACGAATAATATTAGTCAGGGCGATCGCACTCTCTTTCCCACAATTCGCAACCCATATCGTGACCAAGGCATTAAAGCATTTCAACAAAAGAATTACCAGCAAGCTGTGAATTTTTTTGCTCAAGCTGTGCAATATGATCGCAATGACCCAGAAGTCTTGATTTACTATAACAATGCTCTAGCTCGCCAAAAAGATTCTCCCTTCACAATAGCGGTCGTTGTACCTGTGGGAAGTAAACAAGATATTGCTCAAGAAATGTTGCGTGGTGTGGCGATCGCCCAAAATCAATTTAATTATAACGGTGGATTTAACGGTCAATTACTCGAAATTGCCATTGCCGATGATCGTAACGACACACAACAAGCCAAACAAGTCGCTCAGCAACTTCTTGATGATAGATCTGTACTAGCAGTCATTGGACATTATTCTAGTGAAGCTACTAAAGTAGCACTATACGAATATCAAAAGGCTGCTGAACCCTTAGCAATTATCTCTCCCACCAGTTCCAGTAGCCAATTACAGGGTGAGACTTTCTTTAAGACAACCCCTTCTAACATCAAAGAGGGTGAACAATTAGCTAAATATATTCGCAATCAACTTGGCTTAACAAAAGTTGTCATTTTCTATAATCTTGACAAAGCCTATAGCGACAATCTCAGAGAAGAATTTACAAAAAAATTTGAAAAATTAGGCGGTCAATCCTCGATAATTGATTTAGCAGGGATGAAACAACAGGATGCAGACCGAAAATTAAACGAGAGTGTATCTATAAACCAAGTACAGGCAGTTTTGTTGTTCCCAGAGCAGCAATTTACTCGTACAGCACTTGGAATTGCTAAAGCTAAGGCTGAATCCAACAATCCAAGGGTGCGATCTCTAAAGTTATTAGGTAGTTCTACTCTGTACGATCACACAACCTTGAAAGAAGGTGGAAATGCAATTGAAGGATTGGTTTTAACTATTCCTTGGTTTCGGGAAGCACCACAATCAAAAAACTTTGCTCAAAAAGCAGCACAGCAATGGGGAGGACAGATTAGCTGGCGCACAGCTACCAGTTATGACGCCACTCAAGCTTTGATTCAAGCTTTATCCTCTAACCCCTCTCGCGCAACAGTTTTACAAAGATTGCAACAGGTTAATCTTTCACCCCAAGAAACGTCGGGGAATACAATCCAATTTACGCCACAAGGAGAGATACAAATGGAACCCGTTCTTATTAAAGTTGAAGGAGGTCGATTCAAGATATTGCAATCAAACTGAAGGAGAGGACAAGTAGCTTCTGAAATTGAAAAGAGAAAGGCACTTTGCTTTTCACCTTGGTAGAGATAAAAACTTATTGAAAATTTATCGAGATTGGATAAGAATTACACCTCTTAGTGAAATGCAGATCGCCCCCCTAACCCTCCATCAAAATCCCTACTAAAATCTGCATCAACACTTCCAAATCTGTAGGAACTCGATACAGCATCAAATGCTGAGTCACTACCCGCGAAGAACAATGAAAACTCCCAAATTGCCAAATACTGTTGTCACAGCACCATAAAGAATCAAATCTTCCGCCTCCACCCAACTATCAAGAGCAATTAACTCAGCCGCTAATTGAGTAAATCCCCGTGTTAAGTCTGCCTGCTTTGCTTCCACAACCAGCACACTGTGTTTTGATTGTATATAGTAGTCCAACTCTTCTCTGAGAAACTGATCCACCTCAATTGGGTACTCAATATTTACTGTAGCTTCTGTGATGTGCGCTACTTCCAGAACGATAGGAGCAATTAAGACTTCACGTCGCGCCGTCTACACACCGGATCGCTTTCACCTCACCCTCACTTGAATCGGCGCTAAAATCTTTCCCTCTCCTTAGCAAGGAGAGGGATGCCCGATAGGGCAGGGTGAGGTGAGACCAGCGCTGCGGGAGGGTTTCCAACGCTCTTATCCTACGGAGGGAGACCCTCATCAAGTACTGGCTCCTCCGCAGGCGACGGGCGTTCCCGGAGGGTTCCGAGGAATTCACTCCAATGGTGTGTAAATATCTTCCGAGTTAGGATTGAGATAAGGACGCTCGATGTCAAGCCCCAACCGCTCAAAGTGTTGGTTAATATATTTCATCCGAGCTTGTTTTGATTCATCACCGTTTTGATGAGCTTCTAGCATTGCATTAGCAACAATTTCGCAGCGGTTTTCTCCAAACTGTTGTTGAAGTCCAAACTTCAGTTCAGAAGCAGGATGTTCGGCTAACCCAATACCAGGTGCGAGAACCTTGGTAAATATGGGAACCTGCTCCCGAAAGTGAGATTTATTTTCTGCATAAATCGTCTGTAAGACTGGCAAAAGAATTTCTTTGTATCGGTAAGACTCATCTGGGTTATAAGGAAACTTGAGAAATCCTGAGTTATACAACCTGTAGTTCAAAGGGTTGTGTAATACCTCGAAGGCAAAAGGGACTTTAACTTCATTCAATTTTGTCGTTAAATATTTCATAGCCCAAACAGCAGGTTCCGGACTGAAGTTGAAGTAAACATTTATTCCCTCACTGTGAAATTTCATAGGCGGTAAACCACCTATGCCATCGCCATTTGCTCTATACCTATTTCCATGAATATAGCTAGAAGGTAACAATACTGCTACTGGATCATTTACACTAGCTGATTGCAAGGCTAAAGGAAGATGACGTTCTCGCTGGATGTGTTGAATCAAAGTATCAAATTCTGCGGCTAGGCTACCATCAGCTTCCTGTCTAATGATGCGGTATCCTGGATGAAAAAAACCTCCTCCATAATTGTTTTCGTCCAGTTGTTCATAAAATTCCCAGTCTATTCCTTGGGAATCTATTTCTTGTAGAATTTGTTCATTTGTCTTAACTCCTGGGCTGACTTCTGTTGTACGCGAACCTTCAAAGTAAATGCTACATATAAATTTTAATAACTGAGAATTGAAATATTTATATTGGATTTCCTGAGGCATTTTTTGCAGTTGTGCCACAGTAGCAGCAGGAGTTTCTATAGGAGGATAGTGAGAATGACTGATACGGAATTCGGAGAATTCTATTTGAATGTTGTTAGCAATATCGTGTAAAGTCTCCTCTAAAGTAGGTGGTAATTGCATAATAGATTCTCTTACATTTTTTTCTTGACAGGGTATTGAATCAGGGAGTTTTTCAATTTTCTCAGATCTTGCACCAGTCGCATTACCCGCCTGGGGTTTAAACCCCAGGCTAACAGCTAAAGTCTTCTAAAGAAGACTGAGTAAGAATTTCAGTCCATTTCAATGGACTTGGGCTATGAGCCTTGAACTTAAGTTCAAGGCGGACTGTGGGGCGAACTTGAGAATGGTGCAAGATCTGAGTTTTGCAAAAATATGTTTGTCATTCTGTTAGCAATGACAACTAAGATATAACTTACACACTTGGGATGCTCCCGTTAAATTGACAAAAACTTCTCTGGCTTGCACAGTAATTGTGTCGCAATGAAAAAATATAGCCCTTGGTGACTTAAAGCAATCTCCGGCTGAAGTTGAAATTCTGCTAGGAGTTGATAAATCAAACCAAGTCCAGCAAACTGAACAACCCGCTTGAGAAAGTCCGGATAATCTTCTAAAATCTTTGGGTAAGTATTAATATAAGCTTTTGTGATGGCGACAATTGAAGGACGAACAACTTCTAGAGGGATTGTAGCTAGCTGTATAGATTTTTTGATATCAATCGCAGGATGCACAATCATACTGTTGAGCCAGAAGAGGAAATAGCCAAGAATTGCTTTTCCTAAATCGCAAGCTGGATCGCCCCAACTACATGCTTCCCAATCAATAATCTTAATTAGGCTTTTATCAGTATCCTGAATTTCCGATTCTAACTTCTCCCAGTGCCTAGGTATGAAAATCTTATGAAATTGAATATTATTGTGTGTTAAACAGCAGTGGCGATGATTCAACACCAGTTCTGTAACAATTTCCCTCACAGCGTCAGATTGTTGAAAAATACCAAGAAATCTCCAGGAAACAGCTTGAGTCTTCTTTAAACTCTCAGGTTCAATCCGGCTGATAAGATAATCAGAAAGAGAATCAGGATAAGGAAGTTGGTAGTTAAGTTTGGATTCTTCCAGTTCAGTCAGAAAAGTGTGGCACTCCTGAAAACTCATCGTCTGTGAATGTAGCTTTGCTAAAGTTGTTCCTAGCAATTCTGCAAGCGCAATTGGAAAAGCTTCTTGATTTTCATAAAAACTTTGTAAGGTAATAGAATCATTTGGGCATTTGTATATTAGTATCGAATTGCTTTCATCAAAATGCAGGACTTCTGGAGTTAATGAGGAAGCATAATCTAAATTTTTGTGAGACTGCAAAAAATTATAAAGCTTCCACTCTTTCTCAATCCTAACATCGTGATCGAGGCTTTTATAATCAGGTGTCTGCTTAACAAATAGCTTCTCCTGATTTTGGGGGATATCGATTACCCAATCAAAACTCTTGCTATTAACATCAACTTTCAGATCGTCTAAGTCATCTTTTTTGCATATACCAACACTTATCAAGTAAGAAAATAAGTTTTTAAATTTGAGATGAATTGTCACAAACAACCTTTTTTAGCTGAAAATTGAGTTTCTGTAAAAAATATTTAATTAAGTTGAAACTTTGAATTTCATCATAGAGTTTGCTGTAACTTCCTCTATGATGAAAATAGACCAAAAGAGTTTTAGTCACAAAGCACTAGGCTTAGACCGCTCTGACCATTAGTCCCATTCCGATCACAGGTCACTACGCTCAGCCCGCTATTTCCTCCTCTTACTTGAACCAATTCACTATCAGTCAGTTCATTCAAAAAGTCTTCAGAATCGGCAAAAAAGTCAGTTCCGGCGACTGGGACATCATTTTTGATGTTATTTGTGATGTTCTTATCTGTGTTTTTCATGATTTGAATGTTTTTCAATGTATTCTTAATTACTATTATCAAATCCTTTCTACAAAGTATTTCTACCATATGGGGTAACTTCCGTCACATTTTCAACTGTGTATATATGTCCACAGAGTTAGCATTCAGGTAGGAACGCAGCAATTCAATTCCCATTTGTGAGAATTGCTTGAGGATAGAAGTCATCCGCCCCTCTGGGGAGTCATCGAGCGAATGCCAAGCTTCCAACAAACCATTGGCAATAATTTGGCAGCGGTTCATCCCAAAGCTTTCTTGTTCTGCAAATTTGCGGTCTGGTTCCTCTGCTAAACCAAGCCCTGGTGCCAGAAACTTGGTGAAGAGGGGGATATCTGTGTGAAAATGCGCTTTTGTTTGTGCGTAGACACTCTCAAGCACCTGCCGAACGGCTTCATAGTTACTCTTCTCGAAATACAGGACTCCTGAGTCATAGCGCTTGTATTCACCTGGGTTGTATAGCACTTTAAAGGTAAAGGAAATTAAAATATCGTTCAACTCGCGCGTCAGACTGCCCATAACCGCCACCGCACCTTCTGGGCTGAAATTGAAGTAAATTCGCACGATTTCTGGCTCGCGGTTTGAATGACCATAACTTCGTGGTCCTGCATTGCTCACTGCCATGTAGAACCCGTTTTGCACAAAATTTTTCGGCATTCGGATAGCTACCAACTCACCTACAGCGGCAGATTTTTCGGCGAGTTGCAGATGCTTCTCTGGTTGAACGTGTAAAGTTAAACCATTTTTGGTTACAGCAAAAGTGCCATCACTTTCTTGCCTCACCACACACCAACCTGAGTCAAAATAGCCGCTGCCTTGATTGGACGAGTGCAATCGTTCGTAAAATGCTATATCTACTCCAAGCCGGGTGTTATTTTCTAAATCCTGCTGGAGTGCCAAACCCGCTGAATCGGCGTCTGATGCCAGAGTTGCTCGCATAGAACCGTTGTAATAGATACCGTAGAGAAACGAGCGCAGTTGCAAGCTAAAATACTTCTTCTGAATATCCGCAGGCATTCGCTGGAAGCGGGCGACTACCTCATCTGGTAATTCCAAAGGTTTGTAATTTGGATGGCTAATAGAGAAGTTGGAGTGGATTTGCACATTGCTGACGATATCTTGCAAAGTATCGAGCAGGTGTTGTGAAGCAGAATCTGGCTGTTGAGTTTGAGAAGAATTTTCTAGTTGCATATAGTTTCGTCGCGATTAAACATCAATCTTTTCAGAAAACCTCACCCTGTCCTCACGGACATCCCTCTCCTTGCTAAGGAGAGGGAAAGAGTTTTGCATAGCAAAAAGCAAGGGTCAGGTTTTGAGCGATCCGATGTGTACACGGTAGCCCCTACTAACCTTTTAATTGCTGTAGCGTTCTTCAGCCCAAGGTTCACCACGTCGGTGATAGCCATTGCGTTCCCAAAAACCCAACTCTTCGCGTTCCAAGAACTCTAAACCATTAATCCACTTGGCACTTTTCCAAGCGTAGAGGTGAGGAACAACGAGTCTTAATGGACCCCCATGTTCTGCTGGTAAGGGTTCTCCAAAGACTTGAAAGGCAAAGAAGTTTTCTTCCAGCACAAAGTCTTTCATTGAGATATTAGTTGTGTAGCCACCGTAGCAGTGTTCCATAACATAATCTGCTTTGGCGTCTACCTCAATGAGTTTCATAAAATCTGTAACCTTGATACCAGTCCACTTGACATCAAGTTTTGACCAGCGCGTCACACAATGGAAATCCGCTGTAAATTCATGCTGTGGAAGCGCCAGAAAATCTGACCAGGTAAAGGTTACAGGTTTTGCCAAACCCCATACCCGAAACTCCCATTCGTCTGTGCTAACTTGAGGAGTCGCACCGTAGGTTAATACAGGAAATCCCTTGGTCAAGTGCTGACCGGGAGGAACCCGTTCTCCATCTTGTTCTGTAGGCTTCCGAAAAAACTTTCCCACCATAGTTGCAGAAAAATAACTTTTCTGAAAATACTTTAATTTTTATATGAAAATTAAGAATCAGTCATAGGTAATGGGTAATGGTAGGCGGTTAGTGGTTAGTGAGATAATAACTAACAACTAACATCCGACAAGTAACCAGTTACCAATTACCGAATAGTCCTCTTATGATTCCTCTTCTTCCTCTTCTTCAGCATTTGGATACACAAAAGTAGAACGTCCAGTCAAAATAGACTTGCCCAGAGAAAGAGCTTTTTGAGCTTCAACTACGGCTTTGTGCCTCCATGTAGCTCGACGTTTGTCTCGTTTGGACTTCGATGTTTTCTTCTTAGGAACTGCCATAGTAACGGGTACTCTAAATGTAGACAACCTTTTTATTCTAAGGCATACAAACAAATGTAGTGAGTGTTGACTAGAAATCGCTATCTTGTGATTTGCGTCGGTTTTTCTGTTTGAAGCAACCTAATACTGCAACTCCTGAACTTTCACTCTTGTCTTAGATTTTGAGGAGACGGCAGATCCTATAACGCTCGAATCAGAATCACGTAGACTATTAGACAAGGTTAGTAGACATAGGTTAGCCTTGTTCCTTACAAAGTCAATCACTTTCCTAAGCAATTAAACAACGAGTAAGAAAAATCGCGATGGCAAATAACTGGGCAATCGCAATTGGTATCAATCAATATCAGTTCTTTCAGCCTTTAGACTGCGCTCAAGCTGATGCTGAAGCAGTCAAAGATTTTTTGGTGACGAATGGTGGTTTTTTACCGCAACAGTGTCTGGTAATAACAGAGACTTCGCCACCGTTTGAAGATAGATCAACCTATCCCACTAAAGAAAATATTTTACTACTGCTTGAAGATTTTGCTGCTACTTCCTGGCAGCCCCAAGACCGATTATGGTTTTTCTTCAGTGGTTATGGCGTCAATTATAAAGGACAAGATTATTTAATGCCCGTGTTCGGCGATCCCAATCGCGTTGAACAGACGGGTATAGAAGTGCGATCGCTCATGCAGAGTCTGCAAGTAGCGAATCTCGATGTATTGTTATTGCTTGATATCAACCGTGCTTTCGGAACTTACACAGATGCTTACGTTGGAAAAGAAACAATAGAACTAGCTAAAGAACTACAAATTTCCACTATTCTTTCTTGTCAACCAGAGCAATTTTCTCACGAAAGTCGCGAACTAGGGCATGGATTCTTTACAGCCGCCCTGTTAGAAGCTTTACGTTACGGTAATGGCAATCATTTGACGCATTTAGAAAAATACTTGAGTGTTCGCACACCGGAACTGTGTCAACATTACTGGCGTCCCACACAAAATCCTGTCATTATTTTAGTACCGAAGCGACAGGCGCAAGTTATTTCTCCACCATTGGAGGATAAACGTGAAGCGAAAGTTAAGGAAGTCGCAAAGGAAGTCGCAGAAGTTGCAGGAAAAAATACTCCCTCATCTTCCTCATCTCCCTCATCTGTGTCATCTCCTCATCCTCAAAAAAAGTCGTCAAACAACCATTTTTTGCCGCTGGTTCTACTGTGGAGCATAGCTACAATGCTTGTTCTATGCTTAATTGCGGTTTTTTTGTTGCGCGATCGCGTAGGAGTCAAGTTAGGGCAAATAGTACCACCATCTTTCAAAAGTGCGACTAATACCAGAAAGATTGTTGATCCACCACAACCCGAAACCTCACCATCACCAACCATACTCACCCAACCAGAAACCCAATTAATCCCCCAAGTCACTTCTAGTCCACAAGTCACTCCAACTCCTGACGAATCGAAACAATCCAACCAAGCACTGTTGGAATTACAGAAAATGTCCCTGAGTCAAACTCAAGCGAGTGATTTGAGACAAGCAATTGATACGGCTGGTAAAATTCCGCCTGATGATCCTAAGTATGAAAAAGCTCAGGAAAACATCAAGATTTGGAGCCGCATGATTTTAGATTTAGCACAAACTCGTGTTAAGCAAAAACAGTATGCAAATGCTATTTCCGCTGCACAGTTAGTTCCCAAAGACCAAGCTGTATACTCAAAAGCACAAACGTCTATTAAGCAGTGGCGATTACAAGCAAAGCAGTATGTGACTAATACAACCCTTGTTGATGCTGCTGTTGGCTTAATTCGCGATGGACAGGCTTCTACCTACAATCGCGCTATAGAAGTTGCTAAAAAAGTTCCACGAGATGAACCAGGTTTTGATGTTGCTCAAAAATCTATCAACTCATGGAGTGAAAATATTTTGCGTCTTGCCAAACAACGAGCAAACCGAAAAGAATTCAAAGCTGCGATTGAAACCGCTACTTTAGTTCCAGAGGAAACAGCTGCATACAAACAAGCGCAGAATGCAATTGCACAATGGCAAAAAAACAGTCAATAGTTACTAGTTTTTGGTCATGATAGAGACGTTGCGTGCAACGTCTCTACACGTGTGAAATCTCGGAAAACAATCCTTAACTAAACGGTACTGATTTATTAGCAGTACTGTGTGACATCTTCGCCGCATTCATCAGCTAGATAGCATAGCGCTCGAAAACGTAAGCCAACCAACTCTTCATAGACAGGGTTAAGCTTGCACATTGGCGGAATATGAAACAGGGTTTTCCCAAATAATTTCACATCGCGCTCAAAAGGACATTGGGAAGGAATGAACTTGCACAAGCGATGAGCTAGTTGGCGATCGCGAACTGGAACATTGTCTAACCATCGCCGTATGGATTGGAGAATACCAAATTCAGGCTTAGGCGAAGGACGATGCATCTCGGCTGCTGGGGCGTCTTGTTGTGCTTGATTTAGCGGCACCCAGCTTGCCAAAAAGATTTTTTTTGTGGTATTATGATATACCTTCATGGTTCACTCCTCTATTTCGACTGAGGCTCTTGAACTACCCGATGAACATTTACAACTTTGCCACGACTTGTTCCGGAAGAACCTTGTCCTGACTGAGATACAATCTGATGATTTGTCTGATCTGATGATTGAGTAGCTACTGGCATCAGAGCCTGTTCTATATTACGTCAAGTTAAGCGCAATTTCCTTTTGATCACAGGTGCAATAGAGATATCTTCTTTTTCACTTGACGTAATTAAATTTTTAGTAAAGAAATCTACCTTTGGGTAGATAAAGGTGTAACGTTTACTAAAACTTTCTCACAAAATAAAATACATTTGACGTCACTGTTGATTGCGTAAGTAGAAATACTACAATTTTGCATTCAGGTAGTCATTAGCTAAAAGCAAAACTGTGTAAATTCGACGCTGGTAGTGACTTTTAAATATTACAACCTTCCCCAAAAAAATACTTATAGATAAGAGAGGCTAAGTAGGAGAGAAAAAGAATACAAGGAAGAAAATTAATTAAAAATCAAGAATTTCGATTTTTTAAAACCCATTTTTCCGCGATTTTACCCACATTTTCACCCTCAGTTGGAAAGTGGTAATATGACATTGGAATATGAGTAATTTTGCTGATAGCTATAGAGCTGCTGATAACAGCATCATAAATTTGTGATTCTCCTTCGACAACTTGCAATCTATGGCGTATTAGGGCTAACTTACCTGGGATTAGCACTGGGCTATCTTCCAGGTCTACGGATGAACCGTGCGACAATTGCTCTGGTAGGTTCTGCATTTCTCATTGGTTTGGGTGCTCTCAATTTGCAAGAAGCATGGGATGCCATTGATGCCACTACCATCGTGTTTTTGTTAAGCATGATGGTTGTCAATGCTAATCTATCCTTTGCTGGTTTTTTTCAGCGGGCACTAGCAGTGCTGTTGAGTTTCACCCGCAGTCCTTTTGGTTTGTTAATCGCCTTAACTTGTGTGAGTGGTGTCCTCTCCGCCTTTTTTCTCAATGACACCTTGGCACTGATTTTGACACCATTGACTTTGAGTCTGACACAAGCGCTGAACTTGAATCCAATTCCCTATCTACTTGCACTCGCAGGAGCAACTAACATTGGTTCAGTAGCCACTTTGAGCGGTAATCCCCAAAACATTCTTATTGGCTCTTTCTCTGGTATTCACTACATAGATTTTCTGCGGGCATTAGCTCCCGTCGCTTTGATAGGGTTGGTAATTGAGATAGGATTATTGTGGCTACTTTACCCTGAGGTGCGCTCAACTCAACCCAGCGAGCAATTACTCCTTAAGAAGGGACGCATTTTCAAACCTCTTTATCAAAAAACCATTATCATCACCACTGGGTTGCTTATCGCCTTTGCTGTGGGTTTACCTTTAGCAGTATCTGCTTTGGTAGCTGCTAGCCTTTTGCTCATCACTCGAAGGATTAAACCACAGCGAATTCTCAAAGAGGTGGACTGGAATTTGCTAATGATGTTTTCTGGACTGTTCATCCTAACAAAAGTGACACAAAAGTTGAACTTGTTGCAGCCATTTACTTATGTAGTTAACTCTGGTGTTGGTCTTTTAAGCGTAACAGCTGTTTTATCTAATCTAATTTCTAACGTTCCTGCTGTACTCCTGCTGCAACCCTTAATTCCTAAAGATAATACCCAGTCTTGGCTATTACTTGCAGCTAGTTCAACCCTAGCTGGAAATTTAACTTTGTTTGGTTCAGTCGCTAACTTAATCCTCGCAGAAGCAGCTGGTGAGTTGGGGTACAAGTTAACTTTTTGGGAACATCTGCGCTTTGGGGTACCGCTGACAGTGTTAACTTTACTTCTAGTGTATGTGTTGATTCATTGAATATCTTTGATGACGCTTCCACTGAAATTTACCGCTCAATTTTATTGATTTCAGCAGCTTTACCATCGCCTAAATCAGCTTGTTCAAATTGAGTAGTTTTAGGCAAGGCTATCTGAACATCTGATTTGGCATCAATTTCAACTTGAGCATTTTGGAATATCCCATCCAAAAGATGTCCGCTATCCAGAAAGAATGCTTGAATTTCAACCAATAGGAATACACCATACAATGAAAACTGGTGCAGTTTGATCATAAATTAGGGTGGATAGCAACGCTATTCCACCCTTGTGCAGTTTCATTTTTGGTTAGTTAACCAACAAACTTAAAACTCTACACTCTATAACTTTACTACGATGCTACCTGAGCTGCAGTACGAGTACGACGTCTTCTTCCATCAGAAACTTTTACTGGTGGTTCGTCAGGAATTTGCATCAATAAAGTTACGGACGGTTGACAATGTAGTTCCTTGCGCAGCGATCGCGCGAGTTCCCTCTCCAAAAGCCCTTGCAATCCACCCCAATCCACCTGTTGATTTTCACCATCAAAAGAGGGGGCAAATTCTGACCAGCGAACGCTGAGGATTTCTTCAATCCGCTGTTGTACCCACTTTTGCAGCAAGGGGCGCTCGATGCTGGTGACAACACCTCGTAGGTGAATTTCTGGCTTTGCCATCAACTTGCCATTCCAATCTAGCGCCATCGCAATTGTGACAATACCTTCTTCTGCCATACGTTGCCGTTCTTGGAGCACTTTGGCACTAACCATGCCACTACCGGAAGTATCTACCAGTTCCAGACCAGATGCTACTTTACCAGCAACACGCATTGATTCCTCTGTGAGTTCGACGATATTTCCATTCTGAATAATCACCATGTTTTCAGCAGGAATGCCCATACTCTGAGCTGTTTGGGAATGCTTGACGAGCATCCGATGTTCTCCGTGAACTGGTAGGAAGAACTTGGGTTTAGTCAGAGCAATCATCAGCTTTTGGTCTTCCTGACATCCATGACCAGAGACGTGAATTCCTTTATCCCGACCATAGATGACATTTGCTCCCTGCATCATCAATTTATCGATGACGGTGACTACAGCAATTGTATTTCCAGGAATGGGGTTGGCTGAGAAGACGACCGTATCTCCTTGGCGAATTCTAATATGGGGATGTTCTTGATTGGCAATCCGAGTCATTGCTGACATCGGTTCACCTTGAGAACCAGTCGTCAAAATTAAGACCTTTTCCTCAGGTATATTACGGACTGCTTGCAACGGCTGAAGGAGATTCTCATCACACTTGATGTATCCTAGATTACGGGCATGGGCAATCAAATTCAGCATGGAACGACCTACCACGCCCACGACACGCTTATACTTTTGCGCCAGTTGCAAAACCATGTTAATCCGATGCACGCTGGAGGCAAAGGTTGTCACAAATAATCGCCCAGTGGCTTGACTGAAGACTCTGTCCAGATTTGGATACACAGAACGTTCTGAAGGCGTAAATCCCGGTACTTCTGAGTTTGTTGAATCACTCATCAAGCACAGTACGCCTTTCTCCCCGTGTTCGGCTAGTCTTTGCAAGTCAAAATGCTCACCATCTACGGGCGTATGGTCAATTTTAAAATCCCCTGTATGGATAAGTATTCCAACTGGTGTATGAATCGCTACAGTAAAGCTATCAGCGATGGAGTGTGTATTGCGAATATATTCTACAAAGAAATGTTTGCCAATTCTCACCACATCGCGGGGGAGGACAGTTTTTAACTCAGTGCGATCGCGCACTCCCGCTTCTTCCAATTTCCCCTCCAGCATTGCCAGTGCTAGTCTCGGACCATAAATCGCAGGAATTTCAAATTGCTTTAGGTGAAAGGCTATCCCACCGATATGGTCTTCATGACCGTGGGTAACAATCATACCTTTAATTTTGTGGCGATTTTCCCGTATATAAGTCATGTCTGGGAGTACTATATTGACTCCATGCATCCCGTCTGTGGGAAAAGCCAATCCTGCATCTAGCAGGATAATTTCATCGTCATACTCAAAAACACAGGTATTTTTACCAATTTCATGCAAACCGCCCAACGGAATGATTTTTAGGGCGGCTAAAGTTTCGTTTTTAGCCATATTCTCCTTACTCGTGTTCTTTGTTGATAAAAATGTGAAATTTAAAGATTGTTCTTTGTCAATCAATTGTTGTAAAACTGACAAGACAAATAGGCTATGAAATCAGTCTGAAAACAGCTGATTCTTTATCAGATGTTCAATTGTTGCTTAATTAATTCGGCTTTAAAAGCTCAAAATTCATAATATATTTATCCAGTCTTAGCACAGGAGTTTTACCCATCTCTTGGTAAAATAAAGCACTTTTATTATAAAAATCTTTCGCAAATTAGCCCGTCTGCCTTCATTATATTCCTATTAAATTAAATCAAGTTCTTTGAGAACGAGTTTTAACTTTTGACTGATTTCTGAGTCAGGTTCGCACAATGGGAGACGAGTTGAACCAACCTCCCAACCTAAAAGATTTAATGCTTTCTTGACTGGGATGGGGCTTGTCGTTGCAAATAAAGCTTTAAACAGAGGAAAGAGTTGGAGATGTATTTCCCTAGCTACTTGAATTTTACCTGAATCAAAGGCTTGAATCATCTTTTGTAGTTCGTTTCCTACCAGATGAGAAGCCACACTGACGACACCTTTTGCCCCTATTGCCAACAGAGACAAAGTCATGTAATCATCACCAGAATAAATCTGGAATTCTTTTGGCGTCAAGCGACGAATTTCACTTGCTTGATCTATATTGCCTGTCGATTCCTTAATTCCAATAATATTGTCAATTTCAGCTAACCGAGCAACAGTTTCCGGTTGGAGATTTTGACCTGTACGACCAGGGACATTGTACAACAGCAACGGTAAGTCAGGCGTCGCCTGAGCGATCGCAGCAAAGTGCTGATAAAGCCCTGCTTGGGGGGGTTTGTTGTAGTAAGGAACAACCTGTAGTACGCCATGTACTCCTATTTTAACTGCCTTTTGGGTAGCGGCAATTGCTTCTTTTGTTGAATTAGAGCCACACCCTGCGATCACAAAAGCTTTTCCCGCCACGGCCTGCAATACCACAGAAAACAACTGGTATTCTTCCTCCCAACTCAGGGTAGGAGATTCTCCCGTAGTTCCACATACCACCATTGTATCTGTACCATTGTCCGCTAGATGTGCTGCTAGTGCTGCAGCTACATCATAATTCACACTGCCGTCTTCCTTAAACGGCGTAATCATAGCGGTTAGAACTCTGCCAAAATCTACCACCCTCTTTTCACTCCTAAATATTCTTCTTTTCTTTGTTTCTTCTTTGTTGTTGTTTGTTCTTCGCTTTTTGTGGATCTTGGTGGTGTTATATTGTGATAACCTATTTGACTCTGACTTTCAAGCGTAATTTACACATTCTCTCGTTTGTCTTTGTCCTTTTTTTGGCATTCATAACCAAATCAGTTATGACTAAGACCCAACAGCAGAGCCATACCCAGCTCGATACCCTCAAAGTAGCAGATTGTCTCACTTAATGACTAACCGCTACCGCCCCTTTGAGTAGATTTTTTGCTACTAATAACTCAGCAATTTGTATTGCATTCAAGGCTGCGCCTTTGCGGACTTGATCCCCGCACAGCCACAGTTCCAAGCCACACGAGTTAGAAATATCCTGACGAATTCTCCCTACCAAAACTTCATCTCGACCTGTGGCTTCAATCGGCATTGGGAAATGGTTTGCCTTCCAATCTTCTACCAATTTCACACCCGGTGCCTGACTGAGAACTTCTCTCGCTTTCTCTGGGCTAAATGGTACCTCAAATTCTAGGTTAATCGCTTCCGAATGGCTACGTAGTACGGGAACCCGTACACAAGTTGCAGTGATTCTGATATCCTGACTCCCAAAGATTTTGCGAGTCTCGTTAACCATTTTCATTTCTTCCTCACAATACCCAAACTCGTTCAAAGGGGTGTTGTGCGGGAAGACATTAAATGCTAATGGATAGGGAAATACTTCAGCTACAGGTTGCTTACCTTCTAAAATAGCACTTGCTTGAATTTTCACTTCTTCCATTGCCTTAGCACCAGCACCACTGGCTGATTGGTAAGTTGCAGCCACAAGGCGCTGTACTGGTGATACTTTATGTAGGGGCCACACTGCCACAGTCATCAAAATCGTTGTACAGTTGGGATTAGCAATGATACCTTTGTGGTTCGCTGCTGCTTCTGGATTGACTTCTGGAACCACCAAAGGAACTTCCGGATTCATGCGAAACGCACTGGAGTTATCAATCACCACAGCACCCGCCGCGACCGCTTTTGGTGCCCAAGTTTTTGAGATGGAACCACCTGCACTCGCAAGCACCAGATCCGCATTCTCAAAGGCTTTTTCACTCACTGCTTCTACTGGCAAATTTTCCCCTTGAAAAGGCAGTGTTCGCCCTGCACTGCGTTCTGATGCCAATAACCTTAAATCAGAAACAGGGAAATTACGGTTCTCCAATAATTCCAGCAACTCTTGACCAACCGCACCAGTTGCTCCCAAAATAGCTACCCTGTAGGATTTAGACAAATTGACTTCCTCCTTTACGAGATGTTCTGTGCAATTTCTTCTAGAAATTCAAAGCTTAAATGGCAATAGCAGACATTAAATAAACTTTTTAATAGTTTTCTTTATTGAAAAAATGGTTGTAATTCTTAATCTAATACATTTCTTTTGTTACTCATGCTGATTCGTATGGCAATTTACAATACTTGATGACGAAACTTTTTTTTGAAAATTAAGACTTCTATTATAGAGTAGATCATCTTTCAACATCTGGATGAGCTAAACTTTTGCATAACTCAAAACTGGTTTTATCCTTCAATAGATGCGTTGTCAAGATGATTGGTGTACTATGATTCAATGGACTAAGAAGAGCATTGCGATAATAACCTATTCTCACAACACAGGAGCTAGGCAATCATCAGCGCTCAGTTCGACATAGCAGCCAGCCCCAATGCGACAACCTTAGCGTGCAACAGTGCTAGTTGAGAACCAGGATATCACGGTGTTAGCCCTTTGGGAAAAAACAATTTGGAGTTGAGAACAGGAAACTAGTTTGCGCTCAAATGTCTAGTTTTTTGACAACAAAAGTAAACTAAATAAGTGTTATAAGCAGACCCTGGTGCACTTGGATATAATCAAGCCATGTAGCCACCTTGAATCCAAGTCAAGAAACTTTAACTTAAAGACGCAAATTTTGGCGTCAGTAGACAACAAGTAAAAAGAAATACAAATAATAGAGACGAAGCATGAAAGTCACCCAGGAAAAACTTCCCGCCAGTCAAATTGGTCTGGAAATAGAGATTACGCCAGAAAAGACCAAGGAAACTTACGAAAAAGTTGTTAAGAACTTAGCAAGTACTGCAAATATTCCTGGGTTTCGCAAAGGCAAGGTACCTCGGCAGATACTTCTGCAGCGCCTTGGCACAACTAGAATCAAGGCAGCTGCGCTAGAAGAAGTCATTCAATATGGCATTGAGCAAGCACTCTCACAAGAAAAAATCCAGGTGCTCGGTCAACCACAGCTACGCTCTTCTTTTGAGGAATTGATTAGTAATTATGAACCAGGAAAAGCGCTGATAATTTCTGCATTTGTAGATGTGGAACCAGAACCAAATTTGGGTGAATATACGGGCTTGCAATTCAAAGCTGAGGAAGTGAAGTACGATCCACAGCAGGTAGACAAAGCCTTAGAAGACGAACGCCAACAAATGGGAACATTAATTCCTGTGGAAGGGCGATCAGCGCAAATAAATGATGTGGCTGTGGTAGATTTCAAAGGAGTTATTGCTGCTTCTGTTGGTGAAGACGAAACTGCTGAACCCCAGCCAATACCGGGGGGAGAAGCAACTGATTTCCAATTGGAGATGCAAGAAGACAAATTCATTCCCGGCTTTGTCACAGGGATAGTGGGGATGAATCCTGGAGAAACCAGAGAAATCTCTGCTCAGTTTCCAGATCCTTATGTTAACGAAGATCTAGCAGGAAAACCCGCAGTTTTCACTGTCACCCTTAAAGAACTCAAGGAAAAAGAACTGCCTGAATTGAATGATGACTTTGCCCAAGAAGTCGGCGATTATGATACTTTGGACGAATTGCGCAATTCTTTGGAAGAGCGCTTTCAAAAAGAAGCCCAACAGAAAACAAAATCGCATCAGCAAGAAGCCTTGTTAGCTGAACTGCTCAAGCATGTGGAAGTTGACTTGCCTGAAACGATGATTCAACAAGAAGTCAATGAGATGCTGACGCAAACAGCTATGCGGCTTTCTCAGCAAGGGCTTGATGTCAAAAAGTTATTTACTCAAGATGTGATTCCTCAGTTGCGGGAGCGTTCTCGCGGTGAAGCGGTTGAGCGCATTAAACGTTCTCTAGCGCTTATGGAAGTTGCTAAACGCGAGTCCATCGAAGTGAGCGCAGATCAAATCGAAGCCAGAGTCAAAGAATTGATGGAGCAGTACTCTGAAAAAGATGTTGATGAGAAAAGAATGTTTGAGGTTGTAGAAAACGAATTGTTGACCGAAAAAATCATCGATTGGCTTCTAGAACGCTCAACAATTGAGTTGGTACCTGAAGGTTCTTTGAGTACAGTAGAAACTGAGACTGAAGAAATCACGGTAGATGAACCAGTTGCAGCAACTGAAACTGTAGAACAACCTCTTCTGGCTACTACTGAAACTGCGTCTGTTGACACAGAGTCAACACAGGGATAATAGATGATAAGGGGATAAGGATAAACAGAGTGAGAAGTTTCCCTCCCTCACTCCCTGATTCTCCCCCATCTGCCTGTCCGAAGGTAGAAGTTTAAGAAACTTTATTTGAGTACCAGTACACATCACCGTCTTGGTTTGATACTGTTTTACACGATAGGAATTTATATAAGGCATAATGGTTAACACATAGCCACATCAAAAATCAGGCTCATAAAAAAGGCAGCACTTGCTGTCAAAATTATTGTTACACTTAGTGTAAAACGTTCTTTTATGCTTGTATCACAGTCGGGAAACTACCAACCTCACAGTTTGAGTGACTTTAAACTCTACTCCCTAAACAGTCCTAGCAACATCGTCCCGATGGTGGTAGAACAATCGGGTGTGGGAGAACGTGCCTTTGACATCTACTCTCGCTTGCTACGGGAACGGATTATCTTCTTAGGAACGCCAATAGACGATAATGTTGCCAACTCAATTATTGCCCAGTTGTTGTTTCTAGACGCTGAAGATTCAGAAAAGGACATTCAACTGTACATTAATTCTCCTGGTGGCTCCGTGACGGCAGGTATGGCAATCTACGATACCATTCAGCAGATTCGTCCTGATGTGGTCACCATATGTTTTGGATTAGCCGCAAGCATGGGGGCATTCTTGTTAGCCGCAGGAACCGCTGGTAAACGGATGTCTCTTCCTGATTCCCGGATTATGATTCACCAACCACTAGGCGGTGCACAAGGGCAAGCCGTTGACATCGAGATACAAGCCAGAGAAATTCTTTATCATAAGTCTAAGTTGAACCAGTTACTCGCTCAGCACACTGGTCAACCGTTAGAAAGAGTTGAAGCCGATACTGAGCGCGATTTCTTTATGTCGGCCCAAGAGGCAAAAAACTACGGGTTGATTGATCAAGTCATCTCCAGGCAAAATCTTCCCTCACCAGGGGAAAACGTCACCATTCTGAAATAAGAGGCTGGTATGTCTAAGTACGACTCCCATTTAAAATGTTCGTTTTGCGGAAAGTCTCAGGAGCAGGTACGTAAATTAATCGCCGGACCGGGAGTCTACATCTGCGATGAATGCGTTGACTTGTGTAATGAAATTCTGGATGAGGAGTTACTCGACACAAATGCGGCTGCATCATCGCAGCCAGCACCCAAGTCAGAACCACCACCAAAACGCCGTGCCCGCTCCTCTAATCTCTCATTGAATCAAATACCTAAGCCACGAGAGATTAAAAAGTACCTAGATGAACATGTCATCGGTCAAGACGAAGCGAAAAAAGTACTTTCCGTCGCAGTTTACAACCATTACAAGCGGCTGTCACTGGTTCAGTCTAAAGGCAGTGGCAAAGGTTTAGATGATGCGGTAGAACTGCAAAAATCTAATATTCTGCTTATTGGTCCCACAGGCTGTGGTAAAACCTTACTAGCGCAAACTCTGGCAAAAATTCTTGATGTGCCTTTTGCTGTTGCTGATGCCACAACTCTAACAGAGGCAGGCTACGTGGGAGAAGATGTAGAAAATATCTTGCTGCGATTGTTGCAAGTTGCAGACTTGGATGTCGAAGAAGCGCAGCGCGGAATTATCTACATCGACGAAATAGATAAGATTGCTCGCAAGAGTGAGAACCCCTCAATTACCCGAGATGTCTCTGGTGAAGGCGTACAGCAAGCTTTACTGAAAATGTTAGAGGGGACAGTTGCCAATGTACCACCCCAAGGAGGACGCAAGCACCCCTATCAAGACTGCATACAAATTGATACGAGTAATATCTTGTTTGTCTGCGGCGGTGCTTTCGTTGGCTTAGAAAAAGTTGTAGAGCAGAGAACTGGCAAAAAGTCGATAGGCTTTGTACAACCAGGAGAAGGTCAGTCCAAGGACAAGCGTACAGCTGACACTCTGCGCTATTTAGAACCGGATGACCTCGTGAAGTTTGGGATGATTCCGGAATTTATTGGACGGGTGCCAATGGTAGCGGTGGTAGAACCGCTGGATGAAGAGGCGCTGATGGCAATTTTGACCCAACCGCGTAGTGCCTTGGTCAAGCAGTACCAAAAGCTCCTGAAGATGGATAACGTCCAGTTAGAGTTTAAACCAGAGGCTCTGCGAGCTATTGCTCAAGAAGCATACCGCCGCAAAACCGGCGCGAGAGCGCTGCGGGGCATTGTGGAAGAATTGATGCTGGATGTGATGTACGAGTTGCCTTCGCGTAAAGATCTCACTCGTTGCACAGTCACGCGGGAAATGGTAGAGAAGCGTTCTACTGCCGAACTACTGATGCACCCTTCCACACTACCTAAGCCAGAATCAGCTTAATTGTTATTAGTCATCAGTCATGAGTAAAATACTGTTAACTCTTGACTTTTGACTTTTGAAAAATGTCCTACACAAATGTTCGTGGTACTGAGCATTACTACGAGTGGATAAAGAAGCCATCAGATAGTGAGGACAAACCTGTGATGGTTTTTATCCACGGCTGGGCTGGCTCTTGTGGGTATTGGCAGGGTACTGCTCATGCTTTATCAGAACAATTTGATTGCTTACTTTATGATTTGCGGGGATTTGGGCGTTCCTATGGGCAACCAAGCGTAGCCAAAGCGAGTGAATCTGTCGTTGAGTCTATTGAGTTGGAGTCACCGCAGGCAGAATCTGTAGCAATTCAAAAGTTAACTTATGAGTTAGAGGAATACACAGACGACTTAGCAGCTTTGCTAGATAAGTTGCACATTCAACGCGTATATATTGCTGCTCATTCGATGGGCGCATCCATTGCTACTTTGTTTCTTAACCGTTACCCACAACGAGTGAAAAAAGCGATTTTGACCTGTAGTGGTATTTTTGAGTACGACGAAAAAGCATTTACAACTTTTCATAAGTTCGGTGGCTACGTGGTCAAATTTCGTCCAAAGTGGCTGGATAAAATACCGTTTGTTGACCGGATGTTTATGGCACGATTTCTGCATCGTTCCATACCAGCGGCAGAACGTCGGGCTTTCTTACAAGATTTTCTCAAAGCAGACTATGATGCTGCTTTAGGCACAATTTTTACATCTGTGAGTAAAGCCGCAGCTGAATTGATGCCACAGGAGTTTGCTCAACTGAGCGTGTCTACGCTACTGGTGGCGGGTGAGTATGACAAAATTATTCCAGCCCAGATGGGTCGTCAGGCAGCTGCACTTAACGATAAAGTTGAGTTTGTCATGATTCCAAATACGGCTCATTTCCCAATGTTGGAAGATGCACCTACTTACCTCAAACGGGTGCAAGAGTTTTTGCAATAGTCAACAGTTAACTGTTGACTATTATTTATTACCCCAACCCTAATTCCCGTTTGAGCAAGTTAATCGAGTTACTACCGATAAAATTGTCACCACACATCAGCTTGGGTGGACGATTAATGTCTTGATGAACGACTTGTATAGCTGCTTGCACCGCAGCAAAACTGGGTTTATCGGTGCAAAAAATCACCTGTGCCCGCTTCACCATCGCCTGAAGTTTGTAGGCATCTTTTGGTTGCGAAGTCATCACGAGTATTTCATCACCTCGTAAACCGTGGATGATAACTTCTGCAGCTCGAAGCCAGCCAGGACTGAGGCTGACGATCGCAAGACAGCTGTCTTTTGGTAGATTTTTAAATTGGTTGTACTCTTTGGCATAGTCTTGTATGTCAAGGGGAATGACGCGCACAGCTTTCGGCGCTGCGATCGCTTCCACTTCCCCAATAAAATACCGATGTGTGACTACTGTAGCTGAGGAAGTTTGATTTAGCACAGCAGCTAATTCTTCCATAGCTACCAACTGTACTGGTATTTTGAGGGATTCTTCCAATTCATGCACCATCAATTCTCCAGCACCGATGTCTTGAGTCGGAGCTGTTACCAGCACCCTCGCGCTACAACGCAAACGCCAATCAATTTCAGCTAAGAATATCTCACGCGATTGATTAAGCGAGCAGCCTTGGGAGAGCAGTTCGTCAACTGCTTGCTGGACAACTTTGTATGCTTGAGGATATTGTTTGAGAATTGGCGATTGTAGCTTACCACCACCCTCATGACCTTGAGCGCGAACGTAGATTCCTGAGCCAGCAAGACTTTCTACAAATCCTTCCTCCTCTAATTGACGATAAACCTTGCTGATAGTATTGCGGTGCAACCCAGTCTGCATTGCCAATGCCCGCGTACTGGGCAGTTTGTAAGCCGGAGGATACTGTCCAGAGGCGATCGCAAATTGGATTTGATTAAACAGCTGGGTTGATGCGGGGATTTCACTGTCTGGCTGAATACGAAACTGAATCATTACCGAATCTCCTGCGTGATAATGGCTCTTATTGACCAGCTGTGACTGCTAAGCTTAAAAAGAACTCAGTTGTCAGAACGCAGAACTCAGAATACATCACGGCAAGCGCTCTAAGGAGGAAACCTCCAAGACGAGCCACTGCTGCAGGAGGGTTTCCCTCCGTAGGCATGTGGCGTCCGCGTTGCCTCCCCATAAATAAATCGCGCTGCGCCGCGTAAGCCTTGTGTGGCGTTCTGGGATTTAAATAAGGACGCTTTGTTTTTAAGCCCTGCAGGCACGCCAAAGGCGAACGAACGACGTGCCTTAAAACAATTCTTTTTCTTTTTTCAATAAATGAATAATGGTGCTAGCAACATGATTCCTTATTCCTATTCTGACTACTGAGTTCTGAGTTCTGAGTTCTTTCTTCCGTCAAATATTTTACTCATATATTGAATTTCTCTATTGAAAAATTCTGGTGCGATTGTTACTTGTAGTTGATAATTTGATTGGACATTAGCTTGAGCGATCAACATATCTATATAGTCACAGAGAACTGGTAAAAACTATTATGGCAGAGCTAGCAATACATACCACAACAGTTAATCTTTCGCAAGATCATTTGCAAATACAGGCATATCTGGCACAGCCTTCTGAAGAAGGTTCTTACGCAGGAGTTGTAGTTTTACAAGAGATTTTTGGAGTCAACTCCCACATTCGCGATGTAACAGAACGTATCGCCAAAGAAGGTTATCTGGCAATTGCACCCGCACTTTTCCAAAGAGTTGCCCCTGGATTTGAAACTGGCTACACTGCAGAAGATATAGAAGTGGGTAGACAATACGCACAGCACACAAAAGCTTCAGAACTATTAAGCGACATTCAAAAAGCCATTGACTATCTGAAAACTTTACCGAATGTAAAGCAAAACGGCTTTGGTTGCATCGGCTTTTGTTTTGGTGGTCATGTTGCTTATCTTGCTTCTACTTTACCAGAAATCAAAGCCACCGCTTCCTTCTACGGTGCTGGTATCACGACTCGCACACCAGGAGGTGGGAATCCCACTATCACGCTTACCCCAGATGTTAAAGGCACGCTTTACACCTTTTTTGGCATAGAAGATGCTAGTATCCCACAGGAACAGGTAGACCAAATTGAGGCAGAGTTAGAAAAATACAACATTCCTCATCGTCTCTTTCGCTACGATGGAGCTGACCACGGATTTTTCTGCGACCAACGTCCCAGTTATAATTCTATAGCCGCAGCCGATGCTTGGGAGCAGGTAAAACAACTGTTTAAACAACTATAACTATTCAATTGATTTACGTCCGCTTTGCTTTAAGCTAGTCCCTAGTCATGAGTCATAACCAATGACTAAGGACAGTTTTTATAAGCAATCATAGTCACTCGAATAGTGTTGTTTGGTGTTGAATCAAACTTCAGTGGCGTTAGCTAGAATAGCAATTTATCTTTAAGAGTCATGGATTCCGAAGCCAAGTTTTCTCAAAAAGCCGATTCGTCATTTACAATGGACGACTTTGCCAAAGCACTCGAAACACACGATTATCAGTTTCAAAAGGGACAAGTGGTGCATGGCAGAGTATTCCAACTTGATTCAGATGGGGCATATGTCGATATTGGTGGCAAATCGTCAGCGTTTATTCCCCGCGATGAGGCTTCTTTGAGAGCAGTAACCAATTTATCGGAGGTGCTGCCACTAAATGAGAGTTTAGAATTCTTAATCATCAGAGATCAGGATGCAGAAGGTCAAGTCACCCTTTCGCGACGGCAATTAGAAATCAAGCAGATTTGGGAACGACTGGCGCAAATGCAAGAGAATTCCCAAACGATACAAGTGCGGGTAATAAATTTAAATAAGGGTGGAGTGACTGTTGATGTGCAGGGTTTACGAGGATTTATTCCGCGATCGCACTTGGTTGAGCGAGATAATTTAGAAGCACTCAAAGGTCAATCTCTCACTACTGGCTTTTTAGAAGTTAACCGTACTAACAACAAGCTTATTCTTTCCCAGCGCATCGCAACCCAATCTGCTAGCTTCAGTATGTTAGAAATTGGTCAGCTAGTGTCCGGAAAAGTAACTGGTATCAAACCCTTTGGCGTGTTTGTAGATTTAGATGGCACAAGCGCTTTGCTGCATATTAAGCAGGTGAGCCAGAAATTTATTGACAATTTGGAAAAAGTGTTTCAGCTCAGTCAACCAATAAAAGCTGTCATTATAGATTTAGATCAAGGCAAAGGTCGGGTTGCTCTTTCCACTAGAGTTCTGGAAAATTTCCCTGGTGAGATGCTAGAAAATATGGACGAGGTGATGGCATCAGCCCAGGCGCGTGCAGAACGAGCAAGGAACAAGGTTTCAGAATAGGTATTTGTTAGTCTTTGAAGATTTAAGGCGGTGCGATTCGCTCTTTGGGGCGATGGCTTCGCCGGTTCTACGTCCGAGGCACGAAGTGCCTCCCCTGAACTCCGTTCAGGGAGCCAATCTCCGATTGGCTGGGCGTATACGGACAGATAGCTCCTAGATTGGGAACTCAGCATGTAGTCTTTCATAGTAGCTAACAGATAGTTGCCTTGGTGACGACGTATCGGGGTGTGCCTCTACGCTGCTACCTGGATTAAACAGAGCTGCTTTCAGGTATGCGGGTAAATAAAATCTCTTTCACAGTCGGTTCTAGGGGAACCGTCAGGCTACTAATATTGCCTTTGGTATCAGTTAAGAAAGACATTAGTTTTGGTTCATCAAACAACTCATATTCAACAAAAATGTCATAGTGATAGTGTTCTAATTTATAAATATTTGAATTATGAGTTGCTATTAAACGATTATCATTAATTTTAACTGATAAGATTCCGTATGCTGGATGCTCAAAATTACCTGTGTAATCTTCTAGAGGATGAGAAGGCTGGGTTGGAGTTTTACGATCTGAAGCGATTTGCTCCCTAGCTTTTGCAGTAGCTTCTTTGGCTTGAGCATATTTTTCCTTCATTCGTTCATTCCAAGGAGCTTCGTCTAGACCGAGCAAGCGATGCGGAAGCCGCCGCTACGCGAACACATACATAATAAGTCACAGTATGTATGACTGGATTGTCATCCATATTAGTCAGAACCACTATACCAATATTGTCTTGAGGCAGCAAAGTTGTCCGCGCAGAAAATCCATCAATATTACCGCTATGCTGAATTAAATTATGACCTCTGTAAGAGGTAATCGCCCATCCCAAACCATAAAAATAATAAAAAAGTTCATTATATTCCAGCGTTTGAGTGATCACGATTTGTGGAGAGTGCATCTGTTGCAGATGACTTTGTGAGATAATTTCTTTCTCGCCATACTTACCCTGATTAAGATGGAGTAAAAGCCACTTAGCCATATCAACAACATTGGAATTTATCGAACCTGCTGGACTAATAACATCAACATTACAAAAGGGGATTTTCTCAACTTTGTCGTCTTTTTCTGCATAAGGAAGTGCAAAATCAGCAGCTTTTTGGGATTTTTCTACAGAGAAATTACTGTCTCTCATTTCCAAAGGATTAAAAATTTCCTGTTGCACAAATTCTTCCCAGCTACTCCCTGCAATTTCACCAACCAAGTAGCCAGCACTCATGTACATCAAATTTTGATACTGAAAAACAGTACGCAATTCGTGAGTAGGTTCGAGATATTGTAAGCGCTCGATTATTTCTTGACGCGTGAAGGGACTTTGAGACCACATAGCATCATGACGGGGTAAGCCAGACCGGTGAGTCACGAGGTCACGTGGTGTGATATGTTCAGTTGCATAAGAGTCATAAAGTTTAAAAGTGGGCAGATAATTTCTGACAGGTTTATCCCAATCTAAGAGACCTCTTTCTACCAAGATACTCATCGCCATTGTGGTAAAGGGTTTTGTACAAGAACCAATTGCGAAGAGAGTTTGTGGTGTAACAATTAAATTTTGTTCTACGTCTCGTTTTCCAAAGCCTTCAGAAAAAATGATTTGGCTATCTTTAACGATGGCGATAGCCAGCCCAGGTACTTTCCACTCTTGCATCGTCTTGTTGATAAATTCACTCAGACCTTGCATGGTGACTGTTCACACCTCCCAATAAAAAAGCATCTTCAATTCAGTCAAACGACTTTTAAGTTTAAGTTATTTAACGAGTTGCGGTACAATCCTGAAAAATATAATCCTCCTGTTCTGGTAATGGAGCGATCTGCTGAAAGCAGCAGCGCTAGCCCCGATAGGCGTAGCCGTGCCGCAGGCATAGGGGGCGCTACGCAAACGCTATCGCCCAAGGGGAAGTTTTCGCGAGTCGTCGCCACTTCCCCTTTCCGTAGTCACTATTGCACAAGGCAGGTTCTAACAGAACTTGCCAGTATTCATTGGCAAAAAGTTCTACTACATCCGTTGTTAGACTGCTTCCCCATCACCAATATCGCGTTTCGGTGGACGCTTGTAGGTGAATGTGAAAGTATCACCACTAGCAATCACTTGCCGCATTTCATCATACATCGGATAATGACCGACACCACTCAGACTTGCCCAACCCCGCGCCCTAGTTAATGCGACAAACAATTGGTTGCGACAGTTGACATCACTTTCATTGCGAGCGACATTATCAAAGCCAACCACATAGACCATATCAGCTTCATGTCCTTTAGCGCGATTGATGCGGGACACTGTAACGCCACCTTCATGCCAAAATTTATCTGGGTCGTTGTTGGGCCATTGGGGAACTAAATCATTTAAAGTCAAAGCAGTGGGGATATAGACATCAATTTTTTGGTCCATTAAGAAACCCGCAACTTCAGTTTCTAACTCTATTGCTTCGGAAGTAGAACCTAAAATGACGACTAAGATATCACGGCTGGGATTAAGACTATCATGAACAATATTATGCATAATGTTCTGGGCCAGAACTGTCATTTCTTCTTGGCGAGAACCGTAAGTTTGATATTCTAATATAGGGTTGCCCCAAAGTTCAGCAATAGGGTTGGGTGAATATTGAGACGGTCGATGTACAGTTATCGGCTTACCAATACGCCGGAAGTCTCCCTTAACTTCGTAACCAATTTTGTTCCAATCATCTTTATTAGTGATACCTGCAAGCATCCCCTCTGGACGTAGCAAACCCATACCAATTGCATGCGCCGCTGTGAGAATTGTTCCAGGAGTGCGGTAACAGCGGCGCATCACTTCAGAACGTTTAATACCACCATGATATTGGGGTTGCTTACTCAAAAGATTGCTCAAATTTTCGCCAAATACCTCTTTGGCTTTTGGTACTACGATACTATCGAGACTTTGTGCTTCATCGTAAGCCCAAATTAAGCGGCGTTCCTCTGGTTTTTCCTGACTGACAGGTTGTAAAGCTTGATAAGCCAACCAATAAATTGCTTGTTTATCTTCATATTTCAAATCATCTTCGGCTACTAAATCTTGACCTTCATCAATCAAGATGGCATCGAAAATCGGCTCAATTTTTATCTCTTCTTGTAGCCGTTTACATAAGTCTGCTAAACCCCGGTTAGGTTGTCTTTGTTTTGTGTCTACAACCGTTCCGCGTCTTTTGCCGTGGTAGTCGCAGATGATACTGTACAAACCTGGATGTTCTTTTGCTCCCCACGCATGAAGCACTCGCAGCTTGAGATTAGTTTTCGGATCATACTGTAACTCACCACCACTGAAACGGCGTATCCACTGATCCAGCAACCCAATCATCAAATCGTAGAGCGATCGCGTGAAAAACACCAAGGCAATATCCCAGTCTGGATGCTTGAGGTGCATCATCGCCGCTTTTTGGCATAGCAGCACAGTTTTGCCTGAACCTGCAATACCGCGAATCCGCTGAGGACCTGGAGGAATTTCTTTTCCTATGTGTTCTTGCTGTAAATCTATTTCGTATAGTCTTTGACGCAAACAGTCCATAATACTGGCGCGGGTTTTGCCTGTGGTCGAAACTGTCGCACGAGGAGGTTTACGAAACACGGGTGTCCCACTCATAACTGACAGTAGCAATTCCCAGTCTTTATCTTCCAGGTTTTCCCCTGGAACTACATGATCAGTTTGTTGAATGCGTTCGGTAAAACCAACTTTACCTAGCTGATCTTGGAAAATTAGAGGAGGACAGTTGGGTAATTGGTCAAAGCCTTTTTGTTGCCATTGTTCTTGGGTAATCAGAGGTAATGCAGCGATCGCTCGTCCGGTAACCCTACGCCAGATAGCAGGTTCACGGTCTGTGTATGCAATTAATGCTCGCAGTTGATGTTCGGCTCTTTGATCAGGGTTAGCTTCTGCAGTGTGATAGTTTTGCAACTGCCAAATGCCATCATGAATAGTAACAATTTGGTCAATTACAACTGGCAGTACTTCAATGACCACTAAACCAAATTCTCTATCAGCAATCAGAATATCAGGTTCCTTACGAATTTCTCCGACCTTCGAGAAAATTGGATAGCGCCAGTAGCCAATGCAGTTTCTATCAGAAAAAGCACTCTTTACAGCATCCCAAACTTTCTGCTCACCTGCTTCAGTGGTAACTTTTAATGGTTCAGTCGTGATAAATTTGCTACTTTGTTCCTCATGCCCAACAATCATGTAGTCCCTACCTGTACTAGTTCAATTTCTTATACAAGAAAAGTATTTTGAGTAATGCTGTCAGGCTAGCACTGGCAATCTGATACTTGCCATTGCGAATACACGGAACTACGTAGCTGGTTGAGTTCAGCAGATATGCGGTGTTAGTTTAAATTATTGTAATAATTTTTTCATCAAGTGCTCAGCAGTGAGGTTGCAGATAAAGCATTTCGTAATGGAGTCATGACTTGGGCGTTGATTAATACGATATGGCAACTGGCGTGCCAGGGGCATTAAGTATGCTTTTTAATGTATTACCAGACGTGATCGGTGAAGTTTCTGGACTTGATAGGCTCACTGAACAACAGCGAGCAAGCTATAAAACCTTATTTGATAAAGCTTACTGAGGTAATAAATCAATGAGATGCACTTGTTAGCACATTAACTATAGCTCTTCCTAAGTGATAAGCAAAATTTACAGGAACTGCATTACCAATCTGTTTATATTTGGAGCGTACACCACCGATAAATTCCCAATCATCGGGAAAAGTTTGAATTCGGGCATACTCCCTTACTGTAAAAGGTCTAGTTTCTTCCGGATGACAGCGTTCCGTTTGTTTTTGTGAGGGAGAAGTAGTCAGAGTTAGACTTGGCTCATCCCAAGAAATTCTACGTGCCATACCAGTACGCCCACCTGTAAGATAGTAGCTTTTCATCATGTAGCTTTTTTGAATATCTTCAGGTAAATCTCGCCAGCAGCCGCCTGGTGGAACTAATTCTAAAACTTTAGCTCTCTTAGGGCTATATTTCATTCCTTCAGAAGGTGGAACATCTTTCAAGGCATCTCTCAAAGTCAGAATTTTAGAAGAAGGACTAGGGTACTGAAAGCGAATATCTGGACGAGTTCCGACAATGATGACTCTTTCTCGCTTTTGAGGAACATCATAGTTAACTGCATTTAGTAAACGATACTGGACGTTATAACCAAGAGATTCCAGAACAGATAGAACTGTATCGAGCGTTTTTCCTTTCTGATGACTTATTAAACCTCTAACATTTTCAGCCAGAAATAGTTTAGGCTGTACCTCTTTAACACAACGGGCAAATTCATAAAATAAGGTTCCACGGGTATCCTCAAACCCTAAACCTTTACCTGCCAAGCTGAAAGGTTGGCAAGGAAAACCTCCAGTTACAACGTCTGCACTCATTCCTGCATAAGAAACTTTAGACACATCAGCCTGAATGACATTCCATTTTGGACGGTTATGCTGAAGTGTTGCTGCTGCGTCTTTGTCAATTTCAATTAGTGCTTTGGCTACCAGTCCTGCCTTTTCTAAACCAAGTGCTAAACCACCAGCCCCAGCAAATAACTCAATGACGGTTTTTGTGGTTGTGATAGGTTCAAGAACCATTCGTGACAGGAAGCTATAAAGTTTTAAGGGAAACAACTTAAATCTCGCCTAAATATTATTACAGCTGATCAAATGCCTAATTTGTGCTGTTACGCTGAATCAAGTCATCACAAATCTTTCAACGGAGAAGGGGAGATTCGAACTCCCGGAACCTTTCGGTTCATCCGATTTCAAGTCGGACGCAATCGACCACTCTGCCACCTCTCCAGTAAAGCTGTCAGCTTTTAGCTGTCAGCGGTCAGCCAAAAACAAAGCCAACCAGATATGAATTATATCTCATTCTCTATGCATTTTGCACTACCAGAGTGGGTTTTTGATAAAGAATTTCCTCATATACAATGCTGAAATCCTTTCCAACCCAGACGAGGGAGACTTGGGAGACCACACCATCTTCCAGCAGGACAATGGAAAAGTTACGCTGCTTATGGCTACCATGTTCTACAATCCTGGGTACACTTGCGGCGTTCAAGTAAACTATCCCCTCTGGACTTCTAAAAATGCGCTTTCGCGGCTCTTTCTTTGTATGTCGCAGGCTGTGGTGCATATGACCAAATGTGACCAGGGGAATAATTTTACCAGTTGTGATAGTTTGAGATATCGCCTCTGCTAAATCTGGATCGCCAAAGTCACCCCCTATGGGGTGCCAATCTTTGCCGCAGGGGTCTTCTGGGCGATCGCCCAACCCTGTAGGACCGTTGTGACCTATAAAAATTATTGTTTGGTAAGCTGCACTTTTAACTGCTGACACGATTCGCGTTGTGGACTCTTCAAAACTAGTCACACCATACCACTGTTGGTAGAAATCACTATATTTCCACTCTGGTCCACCCCAACTAAACGGACGACCTCCAACAACCGTTAAATTTAGATCTGGAAAATCTAGCTTACCGTAACCGATTTGGCTTTCACCCAATAAATCTAGTTGCTGCTGTACCCAGTCTTCCTTGGTGCGGTCGTAAGGACACTTCTTGCGTCCCCATTCTGTGGCAGTGTACCAGGCATCGTGGTTCCCCATGACTGCTGCTTTGGGAATGTCAAGGCATGCGATCGCTCTTACCACTTCCACCGACTCATTGCCAAAATCTCCAACAAACAGTACTAAGTCAATACCCAGATGCTTGAGTGCAATACCGTCTTCTTCTTCCCATTGGTCGTGAACATCTCCTACTACAGCAATTTTCAAATTTTTTGAGTTTGTTTTCTGACTGGTCATGCCACTTTCCTTGCCATCTGTTTCCAGCATAGGAAAATTAGAGGATTTTGACCAAGACAGAACGCACCAACTCACAAAAATAAAAGAAGTTTAGATATCACCGATTGCTGCATGAGTTCTGTGCGTAAGGCACAAACCATGCGAAAAAAATATCCAACCTTGTTTCCAGCCCTATGGGCTGGAAACAGCCTAAACTCGTTAATTAGTCGTAGTCTCGTTGTTGTTCAGCGATAGCCGTGGCGTCAGCCATAGGCATTCTTGTTGGATATTTTTTTTGTTGGATCTCCCTAGTAAGTGCGATGTAGGAAGGTACAAGCTTTCAGCAAATCTTTGATGCATGTGGTCAACATCCTGAGTCGCGGGTTACCAATTGCTCATAACAAGTGCCCAAGCTGAGTTGATGCGTTCTGAATTATTCTTCACACAATTTAACAGAGGAGCATCACCCCTCAAACATTTTTGGTAAAAACTACTATAATTAAATCCACCAGACAAAACTTGTAACATTCAGCAACGTTTAACTGTGTTTACGACTGCACTTGCTCAACGAGAAAAAACCGAACAGGGTGATCTACCACTAGACTTATTTGCAGCAATTGAGGCTCTTAAACAAGAACTCAATGCGGTTATCCTGGCACATTACTATCAAGAACCGGACATTCAAGATATTGCAGATTTTATTGGAGATTCGTTACAGCTTGCCAAAGCTGCAGCTGATACAAATGCAGATGTCATTGTCTTTGCTGGTGTCCATTTCATGGCAGAAACTGCAAAGATTCTTAATCCGGACAAGATGGTTCTTTTACCAGATTTAAATGCTGGTTGTTCTTTAGCCGATAGTTGTCCAACAGAGGCGTTTGCAGCTTTTAAAGCAGCACACCCAAACCATTTGGTGGTTTCTTACATCAACTGCTCTGCTGATATTAAGGCAATGAGTGATATAATCTGCACCAGTTCCAACGCCGTCAAAATTGTGCAGCAGATTCCTATAGATCAGCCAATTATTTTTGCCCCAGACCGGAATTTAGGACGGTATGTTATCGAAAAAACTGGGCGAGATTTAGTCCTGTGGGAAGGGAGTTGCGTTGTCCATGAAACTTTTTCTGAGAAAAAAATTGTGCAGTTAAAAATTGCACACCCAGAAGCAGAGGCGATCGCTCATCCAGAATGTGAAACTAGTGTCTTGCGCCATGCAAATTTCATCGGCTCTACAGCTGCTTTACTAAAATATTGTGAACAAAGCCCTTCCCAAGAATTTATCGTTGCTACAGAACCTGGAATCATTCACCAAATGCAAAAACAAGCGCCTTACAAGCACTTTATACCCGCACCACCATTGAATAACTGCGCGTGTAACGAGTGTCCTTTTATGCGGTTAAATACCTTAGAAAAACTCTACAGTGCGATGAAAAATCGCTCTCCCGAAATCACGTTGCCAGAGAATATTCGCATGGCAGCATTGCGACCAATTCAACGAATGCTAGAGATGAGTGTATAAAACTCTTATGAAAATAACTACTGAGGAGCTAGTAGAGACGGTTGGTGTCAGTTTGAAGGAAACTTTTCCGCTCAACTGCGCGTTTACTCAGTGAGTTACTGGATTCTTCAGTTTTGTGGATAGAGGTTTGGATGTCAAAGTAAAACGAACAAAAGGGTGTTGCGATATAGCGCAACACCCTTTTGTTGTTAGTTGAAATCAAATCCTGGCATCGAGCTATTGTCGCAGACAGCTACCCACCTACTATCGTCGCCGCTGCAGCGTTTCACACCTGAGTTCGGGATAGAATCAGAGTGGTTCCACCGCGCCATTGACACCAGGAAAACCTTGGGGGAAATTCAAAATTCAAATCTAGTTGATTTTGAATTTTTTCAAACCCTGAAGACTGCACAGAAACGCGATTAGCAATTGTTGTTGAAGTCAAGCCCTCGGTCTATTAGCATGGGTCGGCTGAACACATTACTGCGTGTACACCTCCCACCTATTAACAGGTGTTCTGCCTGTGACCTTACTGGCTAATGCCATGAGAGTACTCATCTTGAGGTGGGCTTCCCACTTAGATGCTTTCAGCGGTTATCCGCTCCGCACATGGCTACCCAGCGTTTACCGTTGGCACGATAACTGGTACACCAGCGGTGCGTCCCTCCCGGTCCTCTCGTACTAAGGAGGGCTCCTCTCAATACTCTTACGCCTGCACCGGATATGGACCGAACTGTCTCACGACGTTCTGAACCCAGCTCACGTACCGCTTTAATGGGCGAACAGCCCAACCCTTGGGACGTACTTCCGCCCCAGGTTGCGATGAGCCGACATCGAGGTGCCAAACCTCCCCGTCGATGTGGACTCTTGGGGGAGATCAGCCTGTTATCCCTAGAGTAACTTTTATCCGTTGAGCGACGGCCATTCCATTCTGTGCCGTCGGATCACTAAGACCGTGTTTCCACCCTGCTCGAGTTGTTGCTCTTGCAGTCAAGCTCCCTTATTGCCTTTACACTCAAAGCACGATTTCCAACCGTGCTGAGGGAACCTTTGTGCGCCTCCGTTACCTTTTAGGAGGCGACCGCCCCAGTCAAACTGCCCACCTGAAATTGTCTCCTTTCCGGATCACGGAAACGGGTTAGAATCCTAGCTTCGCCAGAGTGGTATCTCACTGTTGGCTCCACACTCCCCACAAGGAATGCTTCAATGCCTCCCACCTATCCTGCGCAAGCCAAGCCCGGACCCAATTCCAGGCTACAGTAAAGCTTCATAGGGTCTTTCTGTCCAGGTGCAGGTAGTCCGTATCTTCACAGACACTCCTATTTCGCCGAGTCTCTCTCCGAGACAGTGCCCAGATCGTTACGCCTTTCGTGCGGGTCGGAACTTACCCGACAAGGAATTTCGCTACCTTAGGACCGTTATAGTTACGGCCGCCGTTCACCGGGGCTTCGGTCGCCAGCTTTACCTTTCGGCTGACCAGCTTCCTTAACCTTCCGGCACTGGGCAGGCGTCAGCCCCCATACTTCCTCTTACGAGTTGGCGGAGACCTGTGTTTTTGGTAAACAGTCGCCTGGGCCTCTTCACTGCAACCCACTCACGTGGGCACCCCTTCTTCCGAAGTTACGGGGCTATTTTGCCGAGTTCCTTAGAGAGAGTTATCTCGCTCCCCTTAGTATTCTCTACTCCCCCACCTGTGTCGGTTTCGGGTACGGGTACTGAGCTTTCATCACATTCACAGCTTTTCTTGGCACTAACATAACTACACGACCTCCGTAGAAGTCTCCCAATCCAGTCAGGGCGTAGCTTACTTTCATGCGCACTGCAAATGCTCCCACTCAATAGTCAGGGATTGTTGACCCTGTGTCCATCGACTACGCGTTTCCGCCTCGCCTTAGGTCCCGACTAACCCAGAGTGGACGAACCTGGCTCTGGAACCCTTGGGGTTTCGGGGTATTGGATTCTCACCAATATTTTCGCTACTCAAGCCGACATTCTCACTTCCGTTTCGTCCACACCTGCTCGCCGCTAGTGCTTCTTCCTAATACGGAACGCTCCCCTACCAGTTCAGTTATCAGTTACCAGTTAACAGTTATTACAAACTTTTGGTTCATTCATAACTGATAACTGATAACTTTTTACTAAAATCCACAGCTTCGGTACATCGCTTAGTCCCGTTCATTTTCGGCGCAGGAGCGCTTGACCAGTGAGCTATTACGCACTCTTTTAAGGGTGGCTGCTTCTAGGCAAACCTCCTGGTTGTCTGTGCACTCCCACCTCCTTTGCCACTTAGCGATGATTTGGGGACCTTAGCTGGTGGTCTGGGCTGTTTCCCTCTTGACGATGAAGCTTATCCCCCACCGTCTCACTGGTTGTGTGTACATCTGGTATTCTGAGTTTGTCTCGATTTGGTACAGCTTTCGCCGCCCGCACCGAAACAGTGCTTTACCCCCAGACTATAATCACAACCGCTGCGCCTCAACACATTTCGGGGAGAACCAGCTAGCTCCGGGTTCGATTGGCATTTCACCCCTAACCACACCTCATCCGCCGATTTTTCAACATCGGTCGGTTCGGACCTCCACTTGGTGTTACCCAAGCTTCATCCTGGACATGGTTAGATCACCCGGGTTCGGGTCTAAAAACACTGATTCGCGCCCTCTTCAGACTCGCTTTCGCTTTGGCTACAGTTTTTCACCTTAACCTACCAGTGCCTTTAACTCGCCGGCTCATTCTTCAACAGGCACGCGGTCATCCGTTGAATCGGACTTCCACTGCTTGTGGGCGAATGGTTTCATGTTCTATTTCACTCCCCTCATTGGGGTTCTTTTCACCTTTCCCTCGCGGTACTGTTTCGCTATCGGTCACACAGTAGTATTTAGCCTTACGAGATGGTCCTCGCTGATTCACATGGGATTTCACGTGCCCCATGCTACTCGGGATACAGCTAGTATCTTTTTGTTTTTGACTACAGGACTCTCACCTTCTCTGGTACAGTTTTTCGCTGCTTCGTCTAACATAAGGATTCCTTGTTGCTGTCCCACTACCCCAAAAAGCAAGCTTTTTGGTTTAGGCTTTTCCCCTTTCGCTCACCACTACTTAGGGAATCTCTTTTGATTTCTCTTCCTCCAGCTACTAAGATGTTTCAATTCGCTGGGTTGGCTCTTTCCTGTCTATATATTCAACAGGCAGTTCTTGGGGTTGCCCCATTCGGACATCTCCGGATCTATGCTTGCTTCCAGCTCCCCGGAGCGTTTCGTCGGTCACCACGTCCTTCTTCGCCTCTGTGTGCCTAGGTATCCACCATTCGCCTTTCATTGCTTGACTACAAACAATCATTGCTTTTTGCTTGGAGTTTTAACTGTTAATAACAGTTAACTACCTGACATTTTTCGCGTTTCTATGCAGTTTTCAAGGTTCTTTTGCTGGAAATACCCCAGCATTCTTGCTTATATCACAAGATGCTGAATCTTATCCAATTAATTATCGGATGATAATTTTGCTTTTGCTTTTCTGACTTGCCTGCACTCTAGCCTTTGCTGCTATTTGAGTACACTCAACAAAGATGGAATCACAAAAGTTAATTACTTAGGGCGCAGGTGGAGGTAAGGAGACTCGAACTCCTGACATCCTGCTTGCAAAGCAGGCGCTCTACCAACTGAGCTATACCCCCCTAAATTTCAGTTCACAGTTATCAGTTCACAGTTATCATTTTTTCGTGACCACTGTTTACTGCACACTGTTCACTGTTTTCAGGTGGGCCATCCTGGACTCGAACCAGGGACCTCACCCTTATCAGGGGTGCGCTCTAACCACCTGAGCTAATAGCCCATATCCGAACCTAACTTATAGTTTGAAAGCTTACACTTACCTTACGACCGACCTCGGGATAAAACCAATTCAAAGTTTTATAATTCTAAATTTCCAAAAACTCTTTCTTGTTTTTGAACTTTGAATTTTTACTTTTGAATTGAGTCGGGTCTCCCTAAAAAGGAGGTGATCCAGCCACACCTTCCGGTACGGCTACCTTGTTACGACTTCACCCCAGTCACCAGTCCTACCTTCGGCGTCCCCCTCCTCGAAAGGTTAGGGTAACGACTTCGGGCGTGACCAGCTTCCATGGTGTGACGGGCGGTGTGTACAAGGCCCGGGAACGAATTCACTGCAGTATGCTGACCTGCAATTACTAGCGATTCCTCCTTCACGCAGGCGAGTTGCAGCCTGCGATCTGAACTGAGCCGTGGTTTATGGGATTTGCTTGCTATTGCTAGCTTGCTGCCCTTTGTCCACAGCATTGTAGTACGTGTGTAGCCCAGGACGTAAGGGGCATGCTGACTTGACGTCATCCCCACCTTCCTCCGGTTTGTCACCGGCAGTCTCCCTAGAGTGCCCAACCGAATTGCTGGCAACTAAGAACGAGGGTTGCGCTCGTTGCGGGACTTAACCCAACATCTCACGACACGAGCTGACGACAGCCATGCAGCACCTGATAGCCGCTCCCTTGCGGGCACCCCGCCCTTTCAGGCAGGTTCGACCATTTTCGAGCCCAGGTAAGGTTCTTCGCGTTGCGTCGAATTAAACCACATACTCCACCGCTTGTGCGGGCCCCCGTCAATTCCTTTGAGTTTCACACTTGCGTGCGTACTCCCCAGGCGGGATACTTAACGCGTTGGCTACGACACTGCCCGGGTCGATACGGGCAACGCCTAGTATCCATCGTTTACGGCTAGGACTACTGGGGTATCTAATCCCATTCGCTCCCCTAGCTTTCGTCCCTCAGTGTCAGTTATGGTCCAGCAGAGCGCTTTCGCCACCGGTGTTCTTCCTGATCTCTACGCATTTCACCGCTACACCAGGAATTCCCTCTACCCCTACCATACTCTAGTCACTCAGTTTCCACTGCCTTTATCTGGTTGAGCCAGATTCTTTGACAGCAGACTTGAATAACCACCTGCGGACGCTTTACGCCCAATCATTCCGGATAACGCTTGCATCCTCCGTATTACCGCGGCTGCTGGCACGGAGTTAGCCGATGCTGATTCCTCAGGTACCTTCAGTACTTATTCCCTGAGAAAAGAGGTTTACAACCCAAGAGCCTTCCTCCCTCACGCGGTATTGCTCCGTCAGGCTTTCGCCCATTGCGGAAAATTCCCCACTGCTGCCTCCCGTAGGAGTCTGGGCCGTGTCTCAGTCCCAGTGTGGCTGGTCATCCTCTCAGACCAGCTACTGATCGGTGCCTTGGTGCGCTCTTACCACACCAACTAGCTAATCAGACGCGAGCTCATCTTCAGGTGATAAATCTTTCACCGTTAGGCACATCCGGTATTAGCAATCGTTTCCGACTGTTGTCCCGAACCTGAAGCCAGATTCTCACGCGTTACTCACCCGTCCGCCACTAAGTTCCGAAGAACTCCGTTCGACTTGCATGTGTTAAGCATACCGCCAGCGTTCATCCTGAGCCAGGATCAAACTCTCCGTTTTGATTCTGTCTGTAGATAAGTGAACTAATCACTCATCTACTTGCTCTTTTAGCTGATTTTACCGTCAGCCTCGGTTTATTGTTTACTATCGCAAGGCTTTTTGTGTATACTAGCTTTCAAACTATAGGATTTTCAAGGTTCGTCGCCCTCGGCGGTGACTTGTTTTTGTGTCCGCGCTTCAGGCACTTATTCAATATAGCGAACCTACTCTTGCCTGTCAACTATTTTCCGAAACTTTTTTTGAGATTTTTTTCTTATCTTCTAAAAGGTATATATAGCAAGCACTCTAGGCTATAGTAATTCTGGAAGTTGAGAAGGGGAACAATAAAGCTATGAGTCATTTTGGTGTTTTGCCACCCAGGCTTGTTTTAGATAGGTTGTTACACGATTGGTTGTTAGAGGATATCGGTCGCGGCGATCGCACAACCCAAGCCCTGATAACTAAGGAAGTACGACAAGCTAAGTGGATGGCGAAAGCATCTGGAGTTATAGCAGGTTTACCAATCGCGGCAAGAGTATTTCAACTTTTAGATGAAAAAGTTAGCTTTATTCCTGTTGTAGCTGAGGGTAGTTCTTGTGAGGCGGGAAAAGTGGTGGCCCAAATCGATGGTCCGCTAGATGCCCTCCTGATGGGAGAACGCGTTGCTCTTAATATAGTGATGCGACTCAGTGGCGTCGCCAAGCTTACCCAAAACTATGTAGAGCAAATTGCTGATTTACCTGCAAAACTGGTGGACACGCGCAAAACCACTCCTGGGTTAAGGTTGTTGGAAAAGTACGCAACTACAGTAGGAGGGGCAGTCAATCACCGAATGGGATTAGATGATGCAGTTATGATTAAGGATAATCACATCGCAGCTGCTGGGGGAATTGGGAAGGCTATTGTTCAAATTCGCTCCTCAATTCCTTATCCCTTAACTATAGAAGTAGAAACGGAAAGTTTAGAGCAGGTACAAGAAGCTTTGCAGCATAGATCTGACATTATCATGTTGGACAATATGCCTGTTGATTTGATGCGTCAGGCTGTGGACATAATTCGTCAACACGATAGTCACGTTAAAATTGAAGCTTCTGGCAACATTACTTTAGATACTATTCGTGCTGTTGCCGAGACAGGAGTGGATTATATTTCTAGCAGTGCACCAATTACGAAATCCTCTTGGTTAGATTTAAGTATGAGGATTGAATGATTATCCGGTTGGCTCAAAGCATTGCAGTTTCAGCAAAAACCAGAATCACCAGGCAAGTCATTCTCTAGCAAGAGCACTCAGCAAGGTTAGTTTTTCGCACAAGCGCACCAGAAAGCAGGTAGATTATTATTCGTACAGATCAACCATTAGCTCAAGTTGTCGTTCCAAATAATTAAAAATTAATTATAGAAACTCTACGAGGAATCATTAGAGATAGTGGTTTGATTATGGAAGAATTTGTATCTTTGTTGATAAATAAAAATTTCTGACAGGTTGTCATAACTCAAAAATAAACATGAAGGATACACAAGAACAGCTAAAACTTACGTTACAGGAAGCTTTGGATGCAGCTTTTGGCAGTGATTACAGTAAGGTAGATCCAGTTTTGGTTGCTGCGAGCAATCCTAAATTTGGTGATTATCAAGCAAACGTAGCTTTAGCGCTAGCAAAGCAATTGGGACAGCAACCAAGGGTGATCGCACAACAAATTGTTGATAAACTTGACGTATCTGATATTTGCAAGCCACCAGAAGTTGCTGGTCCTGGCTTTATCAATTTGAAGCTAAAAACAGAATACCTAGAAGCACAACTCAAGGCAATTCAACGAGATCCAAGGTTAGGAGTCCCACAAACTAACAATCCCAAGCGAGTTATTGTAGATTACCCCAGCCCAAACATCGCCAAAGAAATGCACGTAGGACATTTACGTCCAGCAGTGATTGGAGATTGTCTGTCTCGAATTGTAGAATTTGTTGGTCATAAAGTCGAGCGGATTAGCCATGTCGGAGATTGGGGAACGCCATTTGGGATGCTTATCGCTTATTTAGAAGAAGCGTACCCAGAAGCTTTAACCACTACTGAAACTTTAAATTTGGGTGACTTGTCTTCATTTTACCGTCAAGCAAAAGCACGATTTGATGCAGATGCAAATTTCCAACAAGCAGCACGTCAGGCTGTGGTAAAACTACAGGCAGGAGATCAAAAGACACTACTCGCATGGAAAATAGTCTGTCAACTCTCCAGTCGAGCGTACCAAGTTATTTACGATTTATTGGAAATTGCTCCTTTTGTTGAACGAGGTGAATCGTTTTATAATGCTTTACTGCCTGAAGTCGTAGAGGAATTAGATAAAAAAGGTCTGCTAGTGGAAAATCAGGGTGCAAAGTGCGTTTTTTTGGAAGGCTTTACTAACAGGGAAGGTGAGCCTTTACCCTTGATTGTGCAAAAATCAGATGGAGGATATAACTACGCTGCTACAGATTTAGCGACAATTCGCTACCGAGTACAAGTAGATAAAGTGCAGCGGGTGATTTACCCAGTTGGTATAGAACAAATAAATCACTTCGTTCAGATTTTTCAGGTAGGAAGAAAGGCAGGCTGGATTACAGACGATGTAGAATTTGTGCATGCCCCATTTGGGTTGGTGCTAGGGGAAAATGGTCAAAAATTGAAAACTCGTTCTGGGGAAGCTGTGCGGTTGCGAGATTTATTAGATGGTGCGATCGCCCACGCCCGTGCAGATATAGAAAACAGAATAAAAGAAGAAGCGCGTCAAGAAACTGAAGAGTTTGTCAGCAATCTTGCACAGGTGATTGGCGTTAGTGCGGTTAAATACGCCGACTTAAGCCAAAATCGTACCAGCAACTACATTTTTAGCTACGACAAAATGCTAGCGCTTAAAGGCAACACTGCACCATATATGGTTTATGCTTATGTTAGAACTCAGGGCATTAGTCGTGAAGGTAATATTGACTTTGAAAAACTGGGAGCAGATGCTCCAATTCTTTTGCGGCAAGAAACAGAGTTAACTCTGGCGAAGCACTTGTTACAACTTGATGAAATTATCAGTGAAGTCGAAAAAGATTTACTACCAAATCGCTTGTGCGAGTATTTGTATCAACTGAGTGATAAGTTTAATAAGTTCTACGAAAATTGCCCTGTTCTCAAAGCCGAAGAACCAGTGCGGACATCGCGCCTAATACTGTGTGATTTAACGGCTAGAACTCTGAAGTTGGGACTTTCGTTGCTGGGAATTAGGGTTGTGGAAAGAATGTAGGTGGACTTAGTGCGATCGCTCTTTTTCTCCCCCTGCTTTTTCCCCTTCCACATTTTTATAACTCGACTACGCCTAATGCTTTGAGTCTAGCTTTCTCAGCTTCGGTTATATCCATAACATCAGCTTCTGAAGTGCATATTGACTAATCCACCCAATTTTCCAAAACTAAACCTGGAATCCGAGAAAGTTCTCTGACATTATTAGTCACTAAAATTAGCCCAAGACTGATTGCCTGGGATGCTATTAGCATATCCATTGAACCAACAACTATACCTTGTCGCTCCAAGTCTGCTCGAATTCTTCCATAGGTTTGTGTCGTACTAGCGTCAAAGGGAATAATTTCCAGAGGAATTAAAAACTGAGTAAGTGCTGCCTGATTTTGCTCTCGACGTTGGCTTTTATAAACTCCATACTCAAGTTCTGCAACAGTAATAGAGGAAATAGCGACATCAAATATGTCTAGTGTCTGAAATTTCTCGAAGACTTTAGGTGGCTTCCTTTTAATAATGTAGATACACATGTTGGTATCCAGCAAAAATCTCATTCAAAACCCTCTCTAATCTCTAAATTAGGCTGTTCTCTGGTTTCCATGAAATCTTCAGAAAAGAGTTCGGTCGCGTTAAACAAAGTTTGCCAGGGTTGAGTTGTTTTTAATGCACCGTAAAATTCGCTAAGTCTTTTTTTGGGATTTGTATCATTTTTTTGAGTACGGAATTTGATAAATTCAATAAAATCAGCTACAAGTTGAAATTGTTCTTCACTAAGCTTGTCTATTTCTTGTTTGAGACTTTCTTTCGTTGTCATTGTTTTTGGCTAGTTGCGTTTTCAGATTGTGTGAATATTTTCATTTTACATTTCCCCTTCTTCCACTGCGCCTAGTGCTTTAAGAGTGGTGATTTCGGCATCTGTTAAGCCTTTAACACCTGTGATATTCATATGCTCATAGGGTCTATCTATCAGAGTTTTTAAGCACTCACCCGTGTTAACATCCCAAAGTTTTATTGTTTCATCCCAACTCCCACTAACAAGAGTTTGACCGTCCGTGCTGAAAATAACTGAATTTACCCAATGAGTGTGTCCCTGCAAAATTTTCAGGCATTTTCCACTGTGAATGTTCCATAGCCTGACTGTTTTATCGTTACTTGCACTGGCAAAAGTCTTACCATCAGGACTAAAAACAACGGAGAGTACCCAACTGGTATGTCCTTGCAAGGTAATTAGGCATTCACCACTGTAAATATCCCATAGCTTTATCGTTTGGTCTTCACCAGCACTGGCTAGGATCCTACCATCAAGGCTGATTGCCACAGAATTATTCCTACCGGTATATCCTTGTAAAGTTTTCAGACATTCTCCTGTGCTGATGTCCCATAGTTTCACTGTTTTGTCATAACTTCCACTAGCTAAAAGTTTACCGTTAGGACTGAATGCAACTGACCATAACCAGTCGGTATGTCCTTGCAAAGTTTTCAGAGATTCTCCAGTATGGATATCCCATAGCTTTATCGTTCGATCACCACAACCACTGGCTAGGGTTTTACCATCAGGACTGATTACTACTGAATTGACACCACCGTTATGCCCATGCAACGTTTTGAGGCATTTTCCAGTACGAACATTCCATAGCTTCACTGTTTGGTCATAACTACAACTGGCTAGAATTGTACTATTAGGGCTAATTGCTATTGAATTAATCCTGCCGGTATGTCCCTCCAAAGTTTTCAGGCATTCACCACTATGGATATCCCATAACTTCACTGTTTGATCTTCGCTACTACTAGCAAACATTGCACCGTCAGCACTGATTGCCAGTGACCGTACGACACTAATATAACCCTGCAAAATATTTACACATTTTCCACTCAGGATATCCCATTGCCTAACCGTTTGGTCATCACTCCCACTTATTAAAATGTTACCGTCAGGACTAAAAGCCGCAGACTTTACCCAGTCGGTATGTCCCTGTAAGGTTTTTAGGCATTGTCTTGTACGAATATTCCATAACTTCACTGTTTTGTCACTACTACTACTGACTAAAGTGACACCGTTAGGACTGAACACTGCTGAATTAACTTTACTGGTATGTCCCAGTAAAGTTTTTAGGCATTCTCCTGTATGAATATTCCATAGCTTCACAGTTTTATCATCACTGCTAGTAGCTATAGTTTGACAATTGGAATGCATCGCCACTGAATTTATCCTACTGGTATGACCATACAAAGTTTTCAGACATTCTCCTGTACGAGTATCCCAGAGCTTAACTGTTTGGTCATAACTAGCACTAACTATAGTATTACCATCAGGACTGAAAACTACTGAGCGTACCCAGTCGCTATGCCCTTGAAGTCTTAAAATTTGTTTGTGATCAATAATTTGCCACAAGCTAATCTCACAATTAGCATCACCTGTAGCAAACAGCTTGCCATCTGGACTAAAGGCCACTGAAAAAACCGCACCGAAAACTTTGGGAAAAACAGATTTAGCAAGATTCGCCTCCGCAAAATTAACACTCTGCAAATTAGCATTACTAAAATCAGCACCTTTAATCACAGCATGGCTAAGATCTTTACCTTCCAACGCCGCCTTATCAACCTTCACCAACAGCGTCGCCGCATTTCCCCCAACATAACCCACTTCAGCTTCTGTTTTGCCGCGTGTCGCTTCAAGAATTTTGATCATTGGGTAATGGGGTGATGTGATGGAAGTCTTAATATCTAGCATTGGCAAAAGCAAATCCATCACCGCTTTTGTGAGGGGCGATCGCCCAACCGTCTCCCTCAACTTCTCCAACGACTCACTTGCAAATCTCCTCAGTGGCGCACTTGGCAAAATCTTCCCCGCCTCATCCACCTGGCGACCAAAATAAGATGACCAAGTGTAATCAACTGGTGCTGCATCATTATTTATATGCGATCGCGCCTGCGCCAATTCAATAAAATCATCAGCCAACGCCCCCAACTGGGCTGCAAACTTATAAGCCACAAAAAACTCTAATAGCGAACGATGCGCCGGAGTATAATCACCATCGGCATTACGAATCAGCATCGTCTGCCCCATCATGTCATAATGCCAGTGGTCTAAATCTTTCTCCTCCTGAACAACATCACCAAATAAGCGACGAATTTTATCAGGAAAAAGGCGATAATTTAAACTCATCTGGTCAGTAGACAGCATTTCCCAGGAAAGTTCACATAAAAAGTAGAGCTTATCTGCCAAAGAAGTAAAAGTACGTTCTGCTTTGATGTCTCGTTCCATCTTCCGCCGCACTGCATACAGGTAAACTCGCGACATATCCACAGGCTTACCAGCTTCAATATCTGGCAATGCTTCCAAAATTAACTCTGTCATCACCGGACGACGTGCCAAGTCCAACAGTTGTGGATTGTCCATCACATGGTCAACTGTGGTAGATTCAGCTTGGAATGACAACACCTGCCGGATTTGCTCGTCGTTGAATTTTTCTAGTTCCAGCACTTCAAACTGGGGCGTTTCACCTGTCAGGTTGGCGGTAGACGCTTGCAATTCCGCGTTGAGTAAAGCACGTCCTTCTTTTGCTTCTGGAAAATGTTCGGTGCGACAAGTCAGGATAACTTTAGCACCGGGAACGACGACTTTCGCTAACTCCCAAAAGTTGTTGATCATTTGTTGGCGATCGCACTTCGCCGCCATTTCATCAAAGCCATCGAAAATCAGCAGCAGCTTACCCATGCTGTTAAGCTGGTCAAACACCTCGCTATTTAAGCGAATATTGTGTTGTGTAAAAAAGAAACCTGCCAGAACATTCTCAACATTCAGTGCTTTGGCATAGTCGCGCAGCGTAATTATCAGAGGAAGGCGAGGACGTTCAACGCCACGTCTTTGAGCATCTCGATAACGTTGTAGTGCAATCCAAGCATAATGAAAAGCAAACCAAGTTTTTCCAGTGCCAAATTCCCCTAAAATAGAGATATGCTCCTTAGCAGGGTCATCTAACCACACATCAAGATAACCATCAATCCAGCCGTCGCGTTCATCGTAACGACTGACTCCTATCCTGCGCTTGCTAAGTGAGTCAAATTCTTCTTTAGTACAAGCCAACGGCACATATTTTTTGTCGATTTCTCGTCGTTTAACTTCCGCTTCTAGCCAGTCGAGATAATCACTAAAATCAGCATCCTGATCTATCAGTTCGTCAAAAGTATAACAATCAAACTGGCGATTTTCTGGTTTCTCCACTTGATCACGCGCCGCCCGTGAAATTCGTCTTGCTGTTACTAACCAACCTTCATCAGTTCTTTGCGCCTCCACCGACTGACGCAAAGCCATCACATCACTCAGTCCCGCCTCACCTTCAATTCCACGTACAAGAATCCGGTCATATCGATTACGTCGTGCGGGGATGTCAATAATCCACTCAAAATAATTGTCTTCCCAAACTTCATACTTTTCAAAACGGTAGCCCAAGGTTTCAAACCAGCCTTGCATCTGCTGGGCTAAGGCTATGGCTTTACATTTCTTTTCATTTAGAGACGTTCGATAGGACGTCTCAACACTTTGTGCTGCCAACCGCGCCATCTCTGTTCTCATTCCTTCCAGTGTCGGCAGTCTTTCCAACTGTTCTTGGATACTCCCTATCCTTTTATGTAACGAACCTATCTGCTGGTTCATCAAAACATCAGCAGGTGTCCGGCTGCGCTTAGCAACTTCAATAAAAACCGTGGCAAAAGCAGCGACTTCTCGCCTGATGTTAATTCCCAAGGTTTTGATTTCATCACCCAAGACATAGGTATCGAGAAAAACATCAACTTCAGACAGAAGAATTGAGGGGTTGTTGTGATCTAGTGCTTTACGGAAAGCTTGTTTGATTTTTTCTTCGCGGAAAAGTTCCAGGAATGGCTTGGGTTTACCAACGCCGTATTCTACCAAGGCATAGGCGTAAACACCACTGAAATCAGCGGGAGGATGCTCAGGATCAAGGCTAAATTGCTTTAATAATTTGATGACAGTCTCGTTACGCTGAAGCTTTTCTTTAATGATTGGGTTGGCAATACCAGTAATTGCGCTGATGAGGGAGTGAAGATTAATTAATGTCACAGGGGCGCTTTTGTATAAAAGGGACAATTTATATGTTGCTTATACTTATGTTAGCGCTTGCTAATTTCACTGATTGGGTGAAACTCTAGTTCATTTGTTCTTTTGATTTCGGAGTGGTATGGGCGATAGCCTAAAAAAAACTTACATTTTGATTCATCTGATATCATTATAGACATCATTTATGACATCAAAAAAGTCATCAAATAATGAATAACCAAACTGTTCGTACAACATTAACACTACCAAGCGAACTGTTGGAAGCAACAGATAAGGTAGTGCAGGAAGGAAAAGCCAAGAGTCGTAATGAGTTTGTGGCGCAAGCGTTACGTCGAGAATTAGCAGCGCTGAAACGAGCAGAAGTTGATGCTGCTTTGGCAGAAATGGCAAATGATCCTGAGTATCAGGCAGAAGTCTTAAAGATGGAAGCGGAGTTTGCTTCGGCGCAGTGGGAGGCTTTGCAGTTAGGTGAATCTCCAGAATGAAACGCGGTGAAGTCTATGATGCTCGTTTAGAGCCAACTGAGGGTTCTGAACAAGGGGGAACTCGTCCTGTGATCATTGTCAGTCGTGATGTGATTAATTCATACAGTCCAGTTGTGTTGGCAGTTCCCTGTACCACTTATCAATCGGGAAAGCGTGTTTACCCCACTCAAGTGTTGATTCAAGCATCAGATGGCGGACTTACCCAAGACTCTGTAGCAATGGCAGATCAGGTGCGAGTGTTGTCAAAAACCCGCTTGTTGCGTTTACGAGGGGCGCTTTCTGATGATGTAATGGCAAAGTTGGCTCAGGCGTTGTTGATAGCTTTAGATTTACCAGGGCAAGAGATAATGACTGAATGAGTTGACCCATAATTTATTGAAAGTCTTATGCTGTAGGCATTTTAAGTGATTCTCTTCCGAAAGTGATAAAAGAGGGTTAAGTAGAAAGTAGCCGAATTCCTTCAAATTCTTGCAACTTTGTGTCAAATGTAGCAGTTTCAGTACAGCTTGCTTGCTTGTTTAACTTCACAATGAAATAGTCCGAGAAATCAGCTTTTCCCTTTTTCATGTCCTGTACCGACAACCAAGCCGTTTCTCTATTTTCAAAGTCAAACGCATCCGTTCTCAGTATTTTTTCAAGAACGTCGATAATTTCACTTCTGCTGAGTTTATAGGAACTTTTGAGTACCCAAACGAGTTCACAAAGAACGATGTTGTTGATGAAACAGGTTTCACCACTTGCCTTAACTTGCTTGATGTACTCCGCCGCAAGTCTACCTTGTTCGATGTCATCTTGAACTAGATAACGAACTAGAACGTTAGTATCTAGTCCATTCATGACAAGTTACCAGCACATTGCTCAATTGCTTCATTCATTTCCTCGATAGAGACTGCTTTCCTTTCTGCTTTATGGAGGATACCAGACAATTCCTCAACTTGAATATTCACCGGCTGAATGTAGACTTTGCCGTCTGGTTCAATAATGAAATGAATGCGATCGCCTGGACGCAAGTTTAGTTTCTCCCGAATTTCCTTTGGGATAGTTGTCTGACCTTTACTAGTAATTGTAGCAATGGACATGAGATTTCCTTACTTTTATAAAAATTCTTACTTTATTGTAAGGAGTTAACGAGTTGACAGTCAACCAAAGGCGATAAGCCAGAGGCTTGGCGCAAAGGGTATCGCGCGTACCCCAGACGGCTGAAAGCGTAACGCGTCACTCTAAAATTGATTGCTATCTAAAGTCAGTTACCGTATTACATGAATAAGACAAAAGTTGGTTTGAGATAAGCAGTAATTCAGAAATTAATTACTTAAGATAAACTTGCTCCCGTATTTCCTTAAACTACTGAATCAATGAGCAAAGAAGCAGTCAAAGTAATCTTATGGGAAGAAAACCAAAAAGATTTTCTCAAAAAGTTCTACGATTTACAGTTTATTCCCAGAATAGGAGAGGAAATTTACCTAAAAAAGGATAACTGGATAGTAACCAGAATTGAGCATGATATAGAAGTTAACGAGATTAATGTTTACATGGAATTAAAGAAAAAAGACAAGCAGCATAAAGGAACCAAAGGTTCTTCCCTTTGGGAGGAACAAACGCACCAAAACGATGGGCTTTAGAGGATGGTAGAGTTTTTTGTGCAATATCCCGATGTACCAAAAATCTAGCTTTTGCGGTAGTCAGTTAATCCTAGAAAAACAGGCGTAACCGCTACATAGCAAGCATTCTCTTGGTGTTCGGGATGCTTGCTTTATAAACTCAAATAAAATCCCTCACCACCAAAGGCGAGGGGCATAGAAGACGAGAGGAATTAAAAAACCTGATGGTTAGGGGTGGGTAGTGATGTACTCACCTGCTTTAAATTAGGTGCAGAAAAATTAACTTATGCCTTACTGCCCCAATTGTGATTCCAATTTCTTAAATTGTTGGTACTGTTTATCTTTGGATTCAACGTATTTATTTACTGCTGTTTTAGTTGCTAAAGCGTTTTCGCACTCCTTGCCACCTTCAATCAGTAGTCGTTGTTTGACACGCTTACGAATATCTAAAACAATCTTGCCATTAACTAGCCTGGTCTGCGCCCAATCTAAAATTGGTGATGGGTATAAACCATGCTCTATATACTTGCCTTCAAGAATTTCAGATAAACTATAACCGAGTAACTTTGGTATCCAATGGTAAATAAAGCGCAAATCTGAGTCTTTTTCTTCAATATTCTTATTGGGATTGTATATGCGGAAAGTATCACTAAGGGGATTAGTAATACCAGCCTGCATCTGCCATTGCCAATTGTTAATAGCTAAATCGCCATCTACCAAGCAGTTCATGTAATGTTTTGCTCCATGATGCCAAGAGATACCGCAATTAATAGTCAGGAAAGTAGCACACATCGCTCGCATGCGGAAATTCATCCAACCCATTGTTTTGAGTTGACGCATACTCGCATCAACCATTGGGAAACCAGTTATACCCTCTTGCCAAGCATGAAATAATTCTTGCTGCTGTGGAGTCAGTTCATCTGGTTGGTAATACTCATCAAACTCCGGATAAAAGTTAGTATGTGCTATTTCTGGATGAAAATATAACCGCTGCGTAAAACTATCGTGCCAACGCAGGCGATCGCGAAATGCTTTTAAGGAAAATTCTGCTTTGGGTGTATCCGCAAGTTCTGCTGCCCGTGCCTTTGTACGCTGGTACACATTTCTCACAGAGATTGTACCAAATGTTAAATGAGGGGAAAGATGGGACGTTGCCTTCTGTTGTGCTGCCCACGGGCGGGAGAGTTTCCAATGATACCCATAAAATCTTTTGGTAAGAAATGAGTCTAAAGTTTTTTGCGCTTGCGTTTCTCCACCTTTGAAGTACACTTTCTTCGTTTCGTAAAAAGCGTGGTACTTGTGTTTGAGTTCAGTAAAACTAAGTTGGGGTAGGTTGAAAGATATCTGTGGGGTGTTAATGTGAATAGGAGTCGGGTGAGATGTTTGTCTAACGTAGGTATAGTACTCGTTAAACCATTGGTCGCGGTGATCATCGTCGATTTGCACAAAGTTGTTTAGACCAATGTGGTAGTCAAGGTTAAGTTGTTGGTAGAAATTAACGATAGTGCGATCTGCTGAAAGCAGCAGCGCTTCGCTATCGCGTTCAATCCCGTATTCAACCTGTACATCACGGTTGAAGTAAAGTTTCGGTTTGTGTCCTTGCTGCATCAATTGTTGAGTCATTTCTTGCACAATATTTACGGAGTCCCCTTCAAATAAGTACAGATGACTACCCAAAGAGCGTAAATTTTGGTCAAGGTTCTCTAAAGATTCAAACAAAAATCTTACCCGTGCTTTACCCACGTCTGTCCATTTTTGATAAAACCACGGGTCGATTATAAAACAGGGCAATACGGGGGCATCATTGGCTGATGCTTCTGCTACGCATTCATTATCAGTTAATCGTAAATCTCGTCGAAACCATATAATTCGCATGGTTCAATTGTACTATAATTTTATCTTTAGCTAAGCTTACCTGCCATAATAAACGTCGTGTTAAAAATAGTTAGCATTGGTGAGATTAATTAGTAGACAAGTCAAACAGAGGCTTACTATAATTTCAGAATTTCCGACTTCCTTCAATAAGGATATGTACTTAAAGCTATAAATAACTGTGAGGATTCTTTCCCAGCAAAGAATTCTCACAGATCAAAGATGCTTGCTAGATCAGCCTGCAACTGTTCTCTTACGCTTTAGGACGGCTCCCAAACTGCCGACTACCAGCGCACCCACAATAGTGGTGGGTTCGCCCACTGTTTTTGCTGCCACAATTTTGAAATCAGGTCCGTTGTCGTTAGGAACACCAGCAAGTAGCCCATTATTGTTAGAGCTAGTTAATCGCAGTGTTTTCGTGGTAATTCCATCCAGCCTAATGCCTTGAGACCCAATATTGAAAGGTCCATTGTTAAGAACTGGAATGACCTCAGTACTGATGTTGTAGTCAGCTTTCGTGTAGTTTTGCCTCAATATTTTGTAACTTGCTACAACCGCATTATTATCGTCCAGCGCTTCAACCAATAAATCGCTATCGCCTGCAACTGCTCCACCCGGTGTTCCACCACGCTCCCAGAACAAGAAGGTATTCACGGGATTCTCGAAAGAGACTTCGATACTTGCTTTATTTGCATTTTCACGCGTAACCAGGATGCTATTCAGATTTAAATTGCCCAAACTGTTAACAATGTCTTGATTAGTTGGGTTGGGTTTTGAGGGACCTTCTCCAAGCAGGTTGTCGCCGGGGGTATTGGGACCTCGTCCTGAATGGAGTACGCCCAGGACACTTCCATCGTCGAGCCTGTAGGTATCGTTCTGGAGAATCTTTGCCTGTTTGACAACCTCAAAGTTGCTAATCGTGTTTCCATTAAACACTACTGAGTCCAGGCGGATATCTCTTGTGGGGTCATTTAACAGATTACCTGTAGGGTCGTTAATCGTACTAGCCGTGACATTAGTTTTAAACGAAAACTGAGTGAATGATGCTGCCATAGCAGGCAGTGTGACCACTAGGGAAGCCATTGATATAGAGGCAGCCGTTGTTGCGATAAGCCGGAGGCTTGACGCTGCGCGTATCGCCATCGCGCTTAGCGCTCCCTTAGGGTACGCGATCGCGTTTGCAAAGATAGTTTTCAAGAGCATTTCACCTTAAATAGACACCAAAAATAAATTTGCTTGACTAAATCAACTAAGCAGAACAAAACCAGCTGCACAGTCTTAAACATGTACAGCTTCGCGCCTGCTGTTGCAACAAGCGAAGTTTTAAACTTCTCCACATCTTTGGTAAATTAGCTTCTCAGTTTCTGAAAGCCTTTAAATAAAGAACTTTCTTTTAAATACTGTAAGTACACTGTTTTACCGTAATTTATAGAAATATCCCACAGCTTTTTATCTATGTCAATAACTCTCTTTTATCACTCTAGGCAGAGGAAAAATAGAAATCAGGGTGAACTCTTTTGCTTCATGTACCAGAACTTTCCAGCACTGTCAACAAACTCTTGAGCATCCAATAACAAGAAGTCGCCCCTGGATCTTGATGTCCTATGCTGCGTTCTCCCAAATAACTCGCTCGTCCTTTTTTGGCAATCATCGGCGCAGTATCTTTCACCCCCTGTTCTGCTGCTGCTACAGCGCGTTGCATTGCTTCCAATGTATCCTGCCCCTGACTCACAGCTTCTTGAAAAGCGATAACTGCCGGAGTTAGGACATCTATCATCGTTTTGTCGCCAAGTTGTGCTTTCCCACGCCCAAGCACACCATCTAATCCTGCTTTGAGCATTTCAAGTACATCCTCAGCAGTCAGTTCTTGTTTACCAGCTACGGCTGTACTTGCTCGTAGAAAGAAAGTCCCATAAAGAGGACCACTAGCACCCCCAATTGAGGAAATTAAGGTCATGCTCACTGTTTTCAAAATGCTACCGATGTCTTTATCTGCAACTGTTGGTAACTGGGCGATCGCCTTTTTGAAACCCCGATCCATATTGATCCCGTGATCAGCATCTCCTATCGCCGCATCTAATTCTGTCAAATAATCTTTATTTTGCTCTATCTGGGTTGCAAATGTTTGCAACCATCGTAAAATCTGCTCTTTTGTCACCATACATCAAACTCCCCACCGCAGACTTGGTGTTTTTACAGGTGCATCCCATAACCGAATCATCTCATCATCCAACTTTAGCAGTGTTATCGAACAACCTTGCATATCCAAAGAAGTGATGTAAGAACCAATCAGGTTTCGCACAATCCGTAGTCCCTTCTTTTCGCAGATTTCAGCCAGTTTGCGGTAGATGATATAAAGTTCAGAAATCGGAGTACCCCCCATACTATTGACGAAAGCTAGTACTTTATCACCTTGCTGAAAAACCGGATCAATCAGTTCCACATCCATCCACTCGCCTTTTTCTTCATCCCACTCGCGCACTGTCCGGGTGTAAGGTGCATCCTCGATAATTGATAGCGCCAGCATCTGAGTTATTTCATCGGCTGATTTCAGGTTCATGCGTTTGCGTCCTGGTTCACCGTGGATACCGATGCCCATTTCGATTTCGCGATCGCCCAATTCAAAGGTAGGCGTCATCAGCGCGGGTACCGTGCAGGAAGTCAGCGCCATCCCCATACTTCGACCATTTTTATTCACACGACGACACAAATCTGCGATCTTGTGCAAATCATACCCATGCTGTGCCGCCGCACCACAAATTTTTTCTGCTAGCACTGTTGTGCCTACACCACGCCGTCCCTGAGTATAGAGGCTGTCCTTGACTGCCACATCATCATCAATCAGAATACTTAATACCTGGATACCCTCGCTACGGGCTAACTCCGTTGCCATCTCAAAATTCATCACATCACCGCTGTAATTCTTAACGATATAAACGATACCAGCCCCACCATCTACTCTCTTTGCAGCCTCCAACATTTGGTCTGGGGTAGGAGAAGTGAAAACCTCCCCCGGACAGGCAGCATCCAGCATTCCCATCCCCACAAATCCAGCGTGCATTGGCTCGTGACCGCTTCCACCGCCTGAAATAATTGCTACTTTGCCTTGTGCTGGTGCATCGGCTCGATAGACAAAAGCAGGCTCATAATTTACTTTAATCAAATCGGGGTGAGCCGCAGCCATACCCTCTAGATTTTCACGTATAAAGTCTTCCGGTTTATTAATAAGCTTCTTCATAGTCTTGTCACTCTTCATTTAGAAGTTACTAAAACCAAGAATAAAGCACTGTTGCTCCTTCGTCATTTCTGAGAGCTTTGTAAAGTTAAGTAAAACCTAATGAATTTTATTAATAAATGTTGCAAGTACTTGATCCCCTTGCTAGCGTATGCAAAGACAGTTGGTTCTGGTAGACACTTATATCTAAAAGAGGTGCCATCGATGCTACACGTTAATCTTGGCTTTTCACTGATTCACTGATTGTAGTATTGTCCAAAAGGTATTTCTCTAACTGGTTTACACCAATTTTCCGGTAAGACAGCTAAGAAATATCTCTGTTGCTCGTTTGGCTACACTAAAGACGACTTGAGACAGTTGTTGATTTGCTTGATTGTTACATATTGCCAGTCCAACTCAAAGTTTACTGAAATCTGATTAAATACATACCCAAAGTTTTTCTCGAAGAATGCGGTAAGAGAAGCTTTCTTACTGCGAACGATTTGGTTCAACCAGTTACCAGTTATCAGCTATCAGTGAGCCAGCGCTCTTTGGAGGGTCTCCCGACCTAGGCGACTGCGAAGCCGAAGGGTTACCAGTTATCAGTAGTTGTTGTCATTTGAAATTTTGATAACTGTTCACTGTTCACTGTTCACTGACTTAACTCAGGAGGTTTTAGTTATGAATATTCAAGGAAAGACAGCTCTTGTTACTGGGGCTTCACGTGGTATTGGGCGAGCGATCGCCTTTGAATTAGCAAGGCAAGGAATAAAACGCTTGTTGTTGGTTGCACGAGATAGTGGTTGTTTAGCTGAAGTAGCCTCTGAGATAGAGATGCTTGGTGTGGAAGCTGTGATCTTGCCTTTGGATTTGTCTGAAGTGGTGGAAGTGAATATTGCGATCGCTCAAGCTTGGCGAGATTATGGACCAATTGATCTACTTGTTAACTGTGCTGGAGTTGCCCACCAAACACCCTTTTTAGAGTCTCGACTACCAAATGTGCAGGTAGAGATAAACGTGAATTTAATCGGAATGTACACCATGACTCGTCTAGTTGCCCGACGCATGGTAGCACAAGGCTCAGGCACAATCGTTAACGTATCTAGCTTGATGGGTAAAGTGGCTGCACCAACAATGGCAACTTATTCAGCCACCAAGTTTGCAATTATAGGGTTCACTCAAGCCTTGCGCGGCGAGCTAGCTAAACACAACATCCGAATTGTAGCCTTATTACCATCCCTAACCGATACTGATATGGTGCGAGAGTTAGAGTGGTTTCGTTGGGTAGTACCCATAACTCCCCAGAAAGTGGCTCAGGCACTTGTTAGCGGACTACAAAGAGATTCACCAGAAATCTTAGTAGGATGGCAAACTCATTTAGCCGTATGGTGTAACCGCATTGCTCCTTGGCTATTGGAAAAGGTTTTACAGATGGCTGCCCCCCAACACAGACAACCACGTTATCAAAGATTCACAGGCGCTAGAGCAACCTTACGCTGAGGTTTTTCTAGCGTTTTTTACGCCAAAACCCATCCCTCTCCTTATCAAGGAGAGCCAGTGCGTTGCGGAGCCAGTACTGCAGGAGGGTTTCCCTCCGTAGGTATCTGGCGTTGGGGTTCCCCCCGTTGTAGCACCTGGCGTGAGGGATGTCCCATAGGGCAGGGTGAGGTTTTCCAGAATTTTGGATGATTCTGCGACGTAAGGAAGCAATCTCACAATCTTGTTTTTTCGTAACTCGTGCGTAAGTCCTAAATGGATCACTTGAGGCTCTGCTTCAATATAACTCTTGGAAGGCACAACTTCTTGTATGGGCATTTCCATGATCATCAGAACAAGAAAAAGAATGATTCTCTTTCAAATTTCCACCTTCTTTAACCTTTTTATTTGCCTTTTTGTGCTTGTGGTTTAGGTGTTATTAATATTCTGTCGAGAATAAAATTATTCTACCTTTTTTACATTATGTAAAAATCATAAAACTGTATCCTTTTGGTGCTATGATTCCACAACATAGTCTATCTTCAATAAACATGAGACAACGAAGTCTTTAATGAGTGCTTACTAATAATAGAGAAGCATTTTTCAGCTCATTGAATTCATAAAAAAGACTTGCGTATCTATAAATTATTTTAGATAGATATAGATTTAACCCAGGTAGAATCAATGGAAAGTATCAAAATAGCAGATTTAGATAACGAGCCGATTAGTTTTGATTTAAGTCAAGAAGATTTAAACTCAATAAAAGGTGGTACTACTACGCTTAACAGTACCAATGACCAGGCTAAAACCGTCTTTCCAATTCGGATTGTCCGTTATCCGATTCGCATTACCCCTTTCCCCATTCGCGTCTTCATAATTCAAATAAAAGCAGCCCCAATAGATCCTATAGCGTTGAATGAAGCGGGAAGCTAGTAACTCATAAAGGAGACGATTTGCTGTTGGCATTGCTTAAAGAAAGTTATGAACATTGTCAGTGAGTTAGCGTTAAATTATCTTCAACGTTATGACTGCCAAATTTCTGAGGATTATAAAACTATTCTGATTGAGGCATGTGAAATTCATCCACCACCACACGGCATGGCATGGTACGGTAATTTATATCGTCAGTTCGCCCGTAATGCTGAGTGGTTCACTAATTCCCTAATGGTGAATGCGGTTGAAGAAGGAACTGGCTCAAAAGAAGTTTGGCAATTCTCGCAGGGCATCGAAAATCAGGAATTTGCTGAATTGATTCGCAATCACTCCATTGATGAGTCGCGCCATTCCCTCATGTTTGTAGCGCTACTCAATATTCTGTTTCCTACAGAAATGGAGGCGGATTTGCGAGCCGAATTGCAAGCCTCATCGCCTAAATACTATCACCACAAACATCCACCCATAGAAACGCCTTCTCCTGAGAAGACAATGGATGAATTCCTGGTGATGGATGAAATTATCCAGATTAATCTTTTGGAAATACGGGCATTAATCTTGCAACTTTTGCTGCGCCCTGTACTCCAAGCCTATGCCACACCTGAGGATTTACCAAAGGTAACTCGGATGTCTGATTTGTTGATTTACGACGAAACAAAACACATTGAGTATTCTGGCTACTGTATTGGTAAGTACATGAACCAAGGTAATTATTCTTGGGTGCGACAGATGATGATTGACCGCCAAAAAACTATCAACGAAATGTTTTTGGAGGGTATAGAATTAGAAAATTCTGTTGGCACAACAGTTTTGAAGAGTAGCCGGTAAACGCTAGAGCAACCTCACACTGAGGTTTTTTCTAGCGCTTCGTGGCTCCCCTTCCGCAGCTCTCACCTCACCCTGCCCTGTCGGGCATCCCTCTCCTTATTAAGGAGAGGGAAAGGTTTTAGCTACGCTAAAAGTGAGGGTGAGGTTTTGAGCCAGATGTGTGTACAAGGTAGCCTTAACAAGGGGTGGGGTCAAATCGTGGGATAAAGCTAAAACGAGTCTCCTGTGTCAGCACCAACCTCCAATCATCCTCATACCTGCTAATTGTATTAATTCATTAACTTTGATTTTTTAAAAAACAGCTTTTCAATTAGAATCTTTTTTGAGAAGAGAAACAAACATTTTAAATTTTAAATTTATGAAACATGATTGGCGTTCGCGTAGCGCCTGCCTTGCAGCATCGCTTCTGTGGGGCAGTTCCTTAGCATCGCATAGCGTGCGCAAAGCGCATTCGCTCTTTCTATTCACCTTACCCTTATACATTGTAGGAAGTTTAACTTCTATAAGTACAGTCAAAGCACAAGTCAGTTCTGATGGAACTGTATCTACTACCGTCACTACTCCTGATGGCAGGAATTTTGATATCAATGATGGAACAACAAGGGGAGGAAACCTTTTTCACAGCTTCAAAGATTTTTCTGTTCCTACAGGTGGTTCGGCTAATTTTAAGAATGCACTTGATGTGCAAAACATCATCGGTCGGGTAACGGGTGGTTCTGTTTCTAATATTGAAGGTGCGATTAGAGCACTAGGTAACGCAAACTTATTTTTACTCAATCCAGCAGGGATTATTTTTGGATCAAATGCCAGCTTGCAAATTGGTGGTTCTTTTTTGGGGAGTACGGCGAATAGTTTGCTGTTTGACAATGGGTTTGAGTTTAGTGCGACTAATCCGCAAGCACCGCCGTTGTTAACTATAAATGTTCCGATTGGGTTGGGATTTCGGGATAATCCTGGAACGATTACGGTGCAGGGAGAAGGTCATAAATTTAGTTATGCAACAGATACAGACGCAACTATTCGCACTGATAGTCCAGGGCTGCAAGTGCAGCCAGGGAAAACCTTGGCACTTGTAGGTGGTAATGTATTGCTAGAGGGTGGAAATCTTAGGGCTGAGTCGGGACGGATTGAATTGGGGAGTATTGCTTCACCAAGTTTGGTCAACCTTCGTCAAACAGATTTTGGCTTTGCTTTAGGATATTCAGGCGTGCAGAATTTCGGGGACATCCAACTATCTCAAAGAGCTTCAGCAGATGCTAGTGGTGAGGGAGGAGGCGAAATTCAGGTACAGAGTAGGCGACTGTCGCTACGTGATGGTGCATCGATTTTATCCATCTCCTCTGGGTCAAAGCCAGGAGGAACTTTTAGTGTCAACGCTACTGAGTCTGTGGAACTGATTGGACAATCAACAAATAATCAGTATGCCAGCAGCTTATCTACAGAATCTCAAGGTAGTGGTTCCTCTGGGGACTTGAGGATTACTACGGGTAAGTTCATTGCGAAAGATGGCGCTTATGCACAGACTTATATTGTATCTTCCGGTAATGGGGGTAATCTTACTTTACAAGCTTCCGAGTCTATAGAACTGATAGGGAGAGGTCTGTATAGCAGCGGTTTTTATACTAGCACTGGTAGTGGCAGTAGTGGAAATGGTGGGGACTTGAGCATAGAAACCGGGCGTTTGAGCATCACAGATGGTGCGACAGTGGATGCGAATACAGAAAGTTCAGGAAATGCTGGCAAGGTGACGATTAAGGCTGGTACTCTGCTAGTACGGGATGGAGCAAGGGTCACTGCTAGCACTTTTGGTGGAGGCGATGGAGGTAATTTGACAGTCACCGCTGATAGAGTAGAGCTGATTGGTACCACGGCTGATGGTGAGTTTTCTGGCGGCTTGTTTGCTCAACAAAATACCCAAGATGCAACAGCGAATGCGGGAAACTTAACAATTAATACCCGTGAGTTACTCATGCAGAGTGGAGCCCAGGTCAGTGCTAGCACTTTTGGTGCAGGTAATGGAGGGAATTTGATAGTCACATCTGACAAAGTAAAACTGATTGGTACTACCACCGATGGTGAATTTTCTAGCGGCTTGTTTGCTCAACAGAATACCTCAGGTGCAACAGGGAATGGAGGAGACCTAACAATTAACACCCGTGAATTACTCGTGCGGGATCGGGCAGGAGTGTCTGTGCAAAGTCTGGGAACAGGGACTGCAGGCAACCTGACAGTAAATGCTCGCGCTATCCGTTTGGACAACAACGGCACTCTGAGAGCTAACACTCGCAGCAACAGCACTGATCCCAATAAACAGCAAGCAACTGTTACGATACGCTCTAAAGATTTGATATTGCGTCGTGGTAGCAACATCACTGCTAATGCCACAGGTACGGCTAATGGGGGTAACATTACTATTACCACTGATAACCTGGTTGGTCTAGAAAATAGTGACATTACTGCCAATGCTTTCAGCGGTAACGGTGGGAACATCACAATTAGAACTCAAGGTCTATTTGGAATCCAGC
>NZ_CAWPKW010000222.1:0-60026 GCF_963888615.1 Brasilonema octagenarum UFV-OR1
TGGCAACGAAAGTGCGATCGCAGCTTTGGTAAAGTTAATCGACACCTCTGAGGATAAACACACCCGTTGGCGAGCGGCAGATAGCTTACGGAAAATAGCTGTTGGCAACGAAAGTGCGATCGCAGCTTTGGTAAAGTTAATCGACACCTCTGAGGATGAACACACCCGTTGGCGAGCGGCAGAAAGCTTACGGAAAATAGCTGTTGGCAACGAAGCTGCGATCACAGCTTTGGTAAAGTTAATCGATACCTCACAGTCTGAATTCACCCGTAGGCTAGCGGCATATAGCTTAGGGAAAATAGATCCTGGCAACGAACGTGCGATCACTGCTTTGGTAAAGTTAATCGACACCTCACAGTATGAATACACCCGTTGGCGAGCGGCAGATAGCTTACGGAAAATAGCTGTTGGCAACGAAGGTGCGATCGCAGCTTTGGTAAAGTTAATCGACACCTCTCAGGATGAATTCACCCGTAGGCAAGCGGCAGAAAGCTTAGAAAAGATTTTGACAACAGATCAGATGGCGAAAGTTGTCACTGCCTTGAGGGATAACTCCAAACCAAACAAAGAGCGTTACAAAGTCATCTGGCATTGCGCCCAAAATATGTCCTACTCAGATTTTTATCAAGCTTGGCATCCTCGCTCTAATATGAAATCAGCAATGAGATCTGCTCAATATCGTTGGTGGCAAGTTGCTTTGTACTTGTTCTTAGGGCTATGCATCTTTGCTTTAGTTCGCTTCACAGTTTCACCTAGCGTGAATAATCCTGCTAATATCCAGCGACAGCAGTAAATTCGTTAACGTTGATAAACCAGCCCTCAACATTTACAATTCTACTTCATCCATTCAACCTAATTTGCTAGAACATAAAAAGACTTCTTGATTTAATCCCCATCAGCAAAATTGATCTGAACACAACTTTTGATAACTTTGGAGTAAAACTTTTGAAGATGAAAACGTTGGAGGAAATTAAGCAAATTCTCAGACAGAGTAAACCGCTGTTGCAGGAGCAGTATCAGATCACGCAGCTAGGCATCTTTGGTTCTTACGCTCGTGGTGAACAGACACAGGAGAGCGATGTTGATGTACTCATTGACTATGATCGAGCGCCTACCTTATTTAAGCTGGTAGAGCTACGCGACTATCTCAGTAATGCGATCGGTATGAAGGTTGATATAGTAACGCAAAACGGTTTAAAGCCAAGAATCCGGGAGCGAGTGTTATCGGAAGTCGTTTATATATGACTAAGCGACAACTTTCAGAATTTCTCCAAGACATATTGGATGCTATTGCGGACATTGAAGCGTTTACAGACGGGATTGATTTTGAGACATTTCGAGTTAACCGTGAGAAAATTTTAGCTGTTGTGAAGTCAATCGAAATCTTAGGAGAGGCAGTCAAGCGAATTCCCGACGACATCCGCAGCCAGTACCCTCAAATTCCTTGGAAAGCGTTGGCTGGTATGCGAGATGTGTTAGTGCATGAGTATTGGGGAATTGATGTAAATGTTGTCTGGGCAACGGTTCATGAAGGATTGCCACCTTTAAAAGCAGTGATTGTTGAAATCACGAGAAACTTGCAGAATACTTGAGCAGATAAACTTGTTTTGCCAATCGCTGAAATGAATGTATTGGCAAACAAGAGTCAGAGGCGATTAGGCAAGTAACACTAATTTCTAGTGACGCAGGAAACAATGGTGGGCTACGGCGCACTTTTAATTATCATGTAAAACCTCAACTGTCGTGCGCCTAACCCACCCTACATAATGGATAATTTATTTTTTGGTACTCCCTTTACTTCGTTCCACTCGCAATGACATATCGTAAGTTGGATATTTTTTCACACCAACCCAGAACGCAGCGCGACAACTGCAGCTTGCACGCGATCGTCTACAGATAACTTATTCATAATCCCCCGAACATGAGTTTTGACAGTATTGGGACTCAAATAAAGCTTTTGTGCAATTTCTGGATTACTTAAGCCTTCTACCATCAGTTTCAAAACTTCTAACTCGCGCCCAGATAAATTTGCGGCGTTTCCACTGGGAGAAGGAGGTTTGAGATTATCAATCACTCGTCTGGCAACTTGGGGATCGAGGTAGGTTGCACCTTCAACTGCGGCGGCGATCGCACTCAACAGTCGCTCTACACTCGCCCCTTTGATACAATATGCATCTGCACCGCTAGACAACGCCGCAATAATTTCCGTATCTGTTTGATGCGATGTCAGCATCACAACATGAGTTTCTGGTAATGCTGCTTTAATTTGCTGTGTTGCAGCAATTCCATCCAACCGGGGTAACCCAATATCCATCACTACCAAATCCGGTTTTAATTTCAGTGCTGCTTGCACACCCAAGTAGCCATCTTCTGCTTGTCCGACAATTTCCAACTGGGGATGAGCCATTAATGACTGTTCCAATCCCAGTTGCATCATCGGATCATCTTCTACAATCAAAATTCGCAGCACAGAAGTATTAGCTGGTAGATTTAAGCGCAAGGTATTATTTTGAAACATTATTCTATTCTTCCACGCGATACCCCAACTCTGCCAAACGTGTCCGAGACTGACGCCATTTTGGTTGCACTTTGACGAACAATTCTAGGTAAACTTTTCCTGCAATCAACTTTTGCATTTGTTCGCGCGCTGCACTACCAACAGCTTTTAACATTGCTCCGCCTTTACCGATGAGAATTCCTTTTTGGGAATCGCGCTCAACGTGTATAGTCGCAAGTACACGGGTAATAGCTGGTGTTTCTTCCACCAAGTCAATGGCGATCGCAACTGAATGGGGTACTTCTTCACGAGTTAACAGCAAAATCTGTTCTCGAATCAATTCGCCCATAATAAAGCGTTCTGGCTGGTCTGTTACTAAGTCTGGTGGATAATATAATGGTCCTAGTTCTAACTGTTCAATTAATGATTGTTGCAGTTCAGGTAATCCGACACCAGTTTTGGCAGAAAATTTTCTTGTTTGCCACCTATGTTCCCTTGCCAATTCGGTGTAACTATTGTCTATTGTCTGGAAATTTGAAGGCTGTTCGTCAATTTTGTTTAAGCCTAAAATCACTGGTGTTGTACTGTGAGCAAGTAAATCAGCAACATAGCGATCCCCTGTCCCACAATTCGTCGATCCATCCACCACAAACAAAACCATATCTACCGATTCAATGGCTAGTTTGGCATTTTTCACCAGCACTTCCCCCAATTGATGATGAGGTTTATGAATTCCTGGCGTATCCACAAAAATCATCTGCGCTTCTGGAGTGGTGAGAATACCTCGTAACCGATTGCGTGTTGTTTGTGCTACTGGTGATGTTATCGCAATTTTTTGTCCAACTAATTGATTCATTAACGTAGATTTACCGACATTGGGACGACCAATAATGCCGACAAAACCTGACTTATATTCAGGAGGAGCCTGCGGAATTACCACTTCTCCTGAAAGAGAGAAGATATCATTTTGACTACTATTTACCCCTGGCTCTACCGTCATATTTTACTTTTAGGATTAAGTAACTTTTTGTACAAACACAAATCAAATAGAAAACTACCCTGAAATTACTACTATAGCTGATTTCGCTTACGTACAATCTATCGCAATCCGATTTTCTTTGGTGAATCACAAAGTAGAGACGCTTAACAGTGAACAGTGAACAATTGATCACTGGTAACTGATAACTGAGAACTGATAAAAGTGTACCTAGCTTCGCAAAAATAACATACGAGTCCTATACTAAAGTCAGAACAGACTATCCAATAATTCGTAGCACCAACTCACCTTCATTGACTGCCTGATTGCTTGAGATATCATAAACTAATCCATCTTGTTCTGCTATCACATGAATCACGCTCGGTAACTTACCTTCTTTATTAAATTTCAAAATTTGATAAATTCGTTCTCCAGCTTTCACAACACTTCCTAACTCTACTCGTTTTTGAATCATTCCACCTGTTGGAGCAAAATATTTTTTGCTCATACTTCTTCGTTTAAAACTCATTTGATTCAATGTATTTTTATTTAGAGGAAATTCATCAATTCGCAAAACTTCTTTTTCTGCCAAATAGTTTTTCACGCCTCGAAGACCTTTCTCCACTGAAACTGGATTCATTTGCATGCCTGTACCAAGTTCCAGTGTCCAAGCCTCGACGTCAAACCTAATTTCTCTACCAAGTTGTTTGAAGCAATCTTCCAAAGCGAGCCAAGGTTTGATAAAAGCCTCATCAAAAGCATCACCATCATATTTATCAAATCGAATTCCGAAATCGAGCAAGAAATATTTTGCACTTTCTTCTCGGTTACGAAAGACATAAAGGTAGTTTAATCCTTGAGATGTGTGACTGTGTAAGTCAATCAAATAATCTGCATCTAAACTCAGAGATTGTAGTTTATAGCTAAATAGTTCAGTGTAAGGAATTCCACTTGAAGAATTAATCTTTTCTAAAATCTGAGCAAATTTTTGTATAATAACATTAAGGTAATTCTTTCTGACAACCTCTAGTTCAAAATTTATTTGAGATTTTGCAAATTCCAATAAATTGTCAGCGTGCTTTTCGTAGTCCCAAAAAATACGGTTCCAATCTTTTCCTTCGTAACTACAGAATCGTCCTGAGGAAAAAATGTGCGACCGCTGATTGGTTGACATTGGGTTACAAACAGGAACTAACCAAATTTCGCCAAATAAGTCTGTATCATTTATCGTCTGCAAAAATTCAATCAGTTCATAAATAACACCATTGCCAGCAATTTCCGCACCATGTAAATTGGATTGGATGTAAACTTTTTTGCCCGGTTGAGCGCCAATGAATTTGTAGACTTGCAGGGATAAGACATCACCTGAAGCCATGTGACGCAGAGGAATGGTAGATACAACAGGAAGCATAAGTAATTAGCTCATTTAAAATTTACGGCTACACCTGCGGATAAACACGTTTTCGCAAAATAGGGATGCTCCCTTTGATGTTATTCATTTTCAATTTGAAGTTAGAACAAGTTCTCCAATAATTCCTAACACAACCTCACCTTCGTTAACTGCCTGATTGCTTGAGACATCAAAAACTAATCCATCTTGTTCTGCACTCACATCAATCACTGTTGGTAATGTACCGTCCTTATGAAAACTCAAAATTTGATAAATTCGCTCTCCAGTTTTTACATAACTTCCCAATTCTACTCTTGATTGAATCATTCCACCTGTTGGGGCATAATATCTTTTCATTTGAGTTCTTAGTTTCAAATTCATGTTATGAGATTCGCTTCCCTTGAAAGGAAACCCAGAGATTTGCAAAACCCCTTTGTATGCTAAATAGTTTTTCACACCTCGAAGACCTTTCTCCACTGAATCTGGGTTCATTTGCATTCCTGTACCAAGTTCAAGTGTCCAAGCCTCTATATCAAACCTAATTTCTCTACCAAGCTGTTTGAAATGCTCTTCCAAAGCTAACCAAGGTTGGATAAAGGTTTTATCAAAACCATCTTCATCGCATCTAAATTCAACAAATTTAATTCCAAATGGGAGTAAAAAATATTTTGCACTTTCTTCTCTATTACGGTAGAGATAAAGGTAGTTTAATGCTTGATTCGCGTGACTATGTAAGTCAATTAAATAATCTGCATCTAAACTCAGAGATTGCAGTCTGTAGCTAAATCGTTCCGTGTAAGGAACTCCACTAGGTGAGTTAATTTTTTCTAAATTTTTAACAAAACTTTGCTGAATTTTAGCCAGGTAGTTTTTTCTTACCACCTCTGGTTCAAAATTGATTTGAGATTTTGCAAATTCCAATAAATCGTCAGCGTGCTTTTCGTAGTCCCAAAATATACGATTCCAATCTTTTCCTTCATAACTACAGTATTGTCCAGAGGAAAAAATGTGCGATCGCTCATTGGTTGACATTGGGTTACAAACAGGAACTAACCAAATTTCGCCAAATAAGTCTGTATCATTTATCGTCTGCAAAAATTCAATCAGTTCATAAATAACACCATTGCCAGCAATTTCCGCACCATGTAAATTGGATTGGATGTAAACTTTTTTGCCCGGTTGAGCGCCAATGAATTTGTAGACTTGCAGGGATAAGACATCACCTGAAGCCATGTGACGCAGAGGAATAGTAGAAACAACCGGCAGCATAAGTAATTCCAAATAAAAATGATATTAATCTTTATGCTATGGGACAAACAAGATGTTTACCTATAGGAATCCGGTTTAATTTGGTGAACTAACAAAGTCAGCACAGGGAAGGCTTAACAGGGAATAGGGAACAGTGAACAGTAACAACTGATAACTGTTCACTGGTAACTGTTAAGTTCCTGGTAAATTACGTAACCGCTCGTCCAGATGAATACGGTCAGCTAATGCCTTAAGTAAAGGACCATGTGAGCTAAATTCTACAATACTTACTGAACCAACAGGGCATCCTAAACGATAACGAAAACGCCCGACATCAATTCCCAACAAGCTGCACAGCATAATTCTAATGGTTGCTTTATGGGAAACAATTAAGACATTGCCACTGCTGTAACGATGCTTGATTTCTTCAATAACTTGGGTAGCACGAGATGCTATGGCGATCGCCATTTCCCCTCCACTAGGTGCATACCAAGCCGGATCTGCTAGCCAGCGGATATGATCATCATGAAACTCTAGATTCACCGTCTCTGGTGTTTTGCCTTCCCATTTGCCATAGTTAATTTCCTTTAAGCCATCCCGCAATTCTGGTTGGATACCGATTTCGTCACATAAGGGTTTTGCGGTAGCTATGGTTCGTCCCATTGGACTACAAAAAATTGCCGTCCAAGGTTTAGAACTGTATGCAGTCGCAAAAGCTTTTGCCATTTCCAAGCCATCTGTGGTAAGTTCTGGATCTAGCGAACCACAGAAAAAATTACTGCGGCTGTATTCTGTCTGTCCGTGACGGAGCAAATAAACAGTTAGACTCATAATTCCAATACCAAATTCCAATACCAATTGGGATTTTAGATTGCTCACTAGTCATTAGTCACTAGTTACTAGTCATTAGTCAATGCCTAAAGACAGGGTGTAGGGAAGTAAGGGGAGTAGGGGGAGTCAAATGTATCAGGATTTTTGTGAAAGGGTATTACACCTTTACACCTCCACACCAGTTCGTACTGATATCCCTACAAATATATTCTCTGTTTCAAGTCTCTGTGATTGTTATCTATATTAGAGGCTATGGCTAAGATAACGAAGTGCCGATAACATATTCTATTTGTGCTTGGGACAGGAATTATGGCAATAACACAAGTCAACCCTTATCTCGATGGTAACTTTGCGCCAATACGCGAGGAAATCTCCACAAACTCCCTAAAAGTCATAGGTGAACTCCCTCATGACTTATCAGGAATGTTCGTGCGCAATGGTCCTAATCCTCAATGGAAGCCGATTGGGGAGTACCATTGGTTTGATGGGGATGGAATGTTGCATGGGGTGCGAATTATTAACGGTAAAGCTGCCTATCGCAACCGCTATGTGCGCACAAAAGCATGGAAAATTGAGAACGAAGCAGGTAAAGCTGTCTGGAGTGGGTTCCTAGAACCACCACAAATTGACAATCCTCACGGACTAAGCAAGAATACAGCGAATACTGCTCTTGTGTGGCATGCAGGTCAACTTTTGGCCTTGTGGGAAGGAGGTGCGCCTCACGCTATCAAACTTCCTGAGTTAAAGACTCTGGGTGAACATACTTACAATGGTAAACTTGTCTCACCCGTGACTGCTCATCCCAAAGTAGATCCAGTGACGGGTGAGATGATGTTTTTTGGTTACAGCTTCGCACCGCCCTATCTGCAATACAGTGTGGTTTCACCACAAGGCGAACTTTTGCAGACGGAACCTATTGACATACCAACAGGCGTGATGATGCATGATTTTGCCATCACTGAAGACTACACAATTTTTATGGATTTGCCGCTGACTTTCAATATGGAAAGGCAAAAACGCGGCGAACCTATGATGAAGTTTGAGCACGACAAACCGAGTCGCTTTGGTATTGTTCCACGTTATGGCAATAACAGTAACATTGTATGGTTTGAGACTCCCGCTTGCTACGTCTTCCACACTCTCAACGCTTACGAGGAAGGAGATGAGGTAGTTCTGATTGCTTGTCGGATGAATTCCACCACGGTTTTGGATGTGCCGCAAGACACACACGTCGATTCTCAAGGAGATATCCCTCGTTTGCATCGCTGGCGGTTTAACTTGAAAACGGGCAAAGTCAGCGAAGAGATGCTGGATGATGTCCCTTCTGAATTTCCTCGTGTGAATGAGAATTTCTTGGGGCAAAAAACACGATACGGCTACACTGCGAAAATGGCGAAAAGTTCCATGCCTGTGTTCGATGGTTTGATTAAGTATGACTTGAACAGTGGCAAGTCCGAAACCCATGAATTTGGAAAAGGACGTTATGGTGGTGAAGCTGTGTTTGTACCACGTCCTAATGCAAAAGCAGAAGATGACGGCTGGCTTGTGACTTATGTTTACGACACCGTAGAGGAAACTTCTGAATTCGTGGTAGTTAGTGCTGAGGATATCACTGATGAACCAATAGCACGAGTGATGATTCCTCAGCGTATACCTTATGGGTTCCACGGTGCTTGGGTTTCTGAGGAACAGTTCAAAAAACGTGTGTAGATTTATATTCGTTTGCTTTCATGGGTGTCAATAATTAGGGGTGTAAGGATGTAGGGGCAGTAATTGGTGAGGGCACAGGATCGACCACCATTTTATTGACCAAGCTCATCAAAGATAAGCGTGGGGACCGGGTTGCCGTTTGTTTAGGGGTGTAGGTACAACGCTGGAAAATTCTCCAGTGGCATTCTACACCCTTACACCCGCAAAACCGTACACTCCTTTCTTGGTCATGAAAGTTAATAATGACTAATAATAAATAACCGATGACAAACTCATGATTACAGGCAAAACTAAACTACTTGGAGTGATTGGATATCCGGTGGAACATTCACTCTCACCAGTGATGCACAATGCTGCACTTACCCACTTGGGACTTAATTACGTCTATGTTCCTTTTCCAATAGAACCACAGAATTTAGAAATCGCTGTTCAAGGCTTTGCTGCTGTAGATGTTGTCGGTTTTAGCATTACAATTCCCCATAAACAGACAATATTGCCTTTGCTCTGCGAAGTTTCACCGATCGCCAAAGCTATAGGAGCAGTCAATACAGTAAGTCGTAAAGAGAACAAATGGATTGGTACAAACACTGACTGTGAAGGGTTTCTCGCTCCTTTGCGAACAACATATCATCAGCATTGGAGCCAAACAGTAGCTGTGATTTTAGGCAATGGTGGTGCAGCAAGAGCAGTTGTTGCAGGTTGTGCGGAATTAGGTTGTGAGAAGATTTATGTTGTTGGGCGCAACGCCCAAAAGTTAGAAGAATTCCAGAAGAGTTGGGGTGATTTTCAGGAGTCGCATAATTTACACGTCCACACTTGGGATTCTTTACCAAAACTTATTCCACAAGCAAACCTATTAGTAAACACAACCCCGATCGGGATGTATCCCAAGGTTGAAGAATCACCTTTAAGTGCAGAGGAAATGGGGAATTTACCTGTAGGGGCGATCGCCTACGATTTGATATACACCCCCAACCCAACAAAATTTCTCAAACAAGCGCAGCAGGTGGGCGCTATTGCAATTGATGGACTGGAAATGCTTGTTCAACAAGGCGCAGCAGCATTAAAAATCTGGTTACAACAAGATACTGTTCCCGTAGACGTGATGCGCCAAGCTTTGAGACAGCATTTGGGTTTAGAAGATTAATGGGGTGATGAGGTGATCTGGGGGAGATTCCAAATGTTGAATTTTGCTTCGACTGCGCTCAGCAACCATGAATTTTGAATTTTGAATTGTTATTAGACATCTCCGAAAAAGAATGTAGAGACGTTACATGTAACGTCTCTACAAGGGTTTCAGGTAACGCATCATTAATTTCCGGAGATGTCTATTAACTCCCTCTTCGCCAATGAACGCGATTCCACTCGTACATACCTTGAATTTCAAATTCAGCACCGTTGTAGAAGCGGACGATGCAGTCGGTTGAGGAAGAATCGCCATCGCTTATTTGATTAACATTAATGACAATACAGGGATACCATTCTGGGGTGCAAGGACCATTATCTTGTACCCATTCCCAAAGAGCGTTGCAAATTTCAATGCGATCACCAATCGTAAGGCTCCCTGCTGGAGCATCGCCCACTTTCAGCTTGAGGACATCTTTAGTAAAGTACTTGTCAAAGTGATATGGCTCAATACGATTTAGCCAGGATAACCCGTAGCGATCGCGAATGAATTGTACTGCACCGGAGTCATTTTCATTTAGCCAGTCGTTGAGCAATTGCGCTTTCCATGAGCCGTCTTGTTGTTCTTGTGCTTTGAAGAACTCTAAAAATGCTTGCAATTCTTGTTTTGTTAGTTCGTCTAGAGGATTAGCGCTATCAGACACACCAGTTTGAGACCCCTTGATTTGCTCTAAGATTTGCAGTAATATTCCTTTCTGCATATCAGAGAGGGGACAGCTTGCGACATCACAACGATCAAACGCTGCTTGCAAAACTGCTTTTATCTCATCTGGACTCATACGCTATATAGCAATTAAGAGTATTATCTATCATAATTATTACAAAACTTCAAAACAACTATCCAATCGCTTGAGAGCTAATTTCAGGTAAGCTGAGGTTGAAATATACCGCAATGGTGCTTTTTATCTGTGCTGAGTTAGTCGCAGCCTTTTTATCGGTGCATTGTTTTGTTATTCTTGTTGTTGGAGATATGCAAAAGAAAAATAGCTTAGTATCGTTCTTAAATTCTGTGCCCTTATTTACAAAGAATTACTCAAGATTGAGGATTCAGTACTCAATAGTCTTGAAGGTGATTTTGGTTTCCTGTGTCATAGGAATTGTATCGTGGGTGTTTACGCCAAGTGCTCTAGCGCTGACACAGATAAAACTCTCTGAGCTTTCCTATCACAAATGTCCATCAGAAATAGGAAAAGGATCTGTGACAAGTGGTACGACTATGGCAGCAAATTGCTTTATAGTCACAGGCAAAGCTCAAAATGGCACGAACAAAACTGTCTACGATGCAGATATTTTTGGGCGCATTTATGATGCTAACAATAATTCTGCCATGGAAAACCGTAACCGTCTTGGTTCTATCAAGGAAATTCCACCGGGTGTTAGTGATTTTGAATTGAGGATTTCTGTAGCAGCAAACCAGCCTGAACCTTTGAAGTTGAAGAAGTTCAAGGCGGCTGGATTTAGCGCTCAAGTCCGTAAGTAGTTGAACAATATGAATATGTAGAGACGTTGTCAACCTCCGTCTCTACAAAGGTTCATATTTCTCAACTTTAGACTTAACCAACTAATGGATTGGCGCTTAGATAAGAGAGCAAACCGCCTAATACGTTGAGTAATAGAAAAGCCAATATCGGTGAAACATCAATACCGCCCAATGGGGGAATAATTGAACGGAACAGATTCAGATAGGGGTCGCTTATTTGGCTTAACGCTGCAAACGGTTGATTATACCAGTTGATGCTGGGAAACCATGTTAACAGGACTCTAATAATCAGTAGAAGACTATAAATTTGTATGAATTTGCTCAGTGTGTCAATCAGTAAATCCATGGATTGGTTAATTTCCTACGAAGTGTCAAAAGCGGTCTTATCTTCGATTTTAAATGAGGCTAAGTCAAATGGCGGTTGCAGATTCTGCATGTCTCCATGATAAATACTCTGCGGTTTCTCACCATTTGTAGTTAGCATTTGCGATCTGCTAATGCTCGCTAATTAGCGTAACTCCTGGCTACGCGACGAAGAACGTTCGTGAATCAGCTGCTCTGAATTGGCATTCACATTCCCTAGCTGCTGTCGGACTTCGTCTATTGTGGCATTGAGCTGGGCGATTTTATCTTCAAGTGATCGCCGTGCCACTTCCATTTCCATATTCTCATTTTCCGAAGCTCTCATCTGACGTCTTTTGGCTGCTTTTTTAGCTTCTGTTAAGTTGGTGGTTGTTTGAGGCTCTTCCTCTAGGATTTGTTCTGGATCACGTCTTGTGGCAACAAGCGTACCGATAATACCACCAACCACACCACCGAAAATTGCTCCGGCAAAAAAACCACTTGCAAAACTATCTTGCTGACTCATAATTTTACTGCCTTGAAGAAACGCTGCACCTGTTGGGTTGTTTTTGCACCTCATGCTGTCGAATGTGCATATTAGCTTATGTTCCAAAGATGCGATCGCCTGCATCTCCTAATCCTGGTATGATAAATCCTTGATTGTTGACTGTTGCGTCAATAGTCGCTGTGTAAACAATTAAACCTGGATAAGCATCATTCAGTTTTTGTAAAGCTGGTGGAGCTGCTACCACAGATACAATCCGCGTTAGGGCTGGATCAATACCCCGTTGTGTTAATTCTGCCATTGCATTCATCATCGACCCTCCAGTGGCTAACATTGGATCGGTGACTAACACTCGCGTTTGCGGTTGGAATTTTTCTGGCAATTTGTTTAAGTAAGTAGAGGGTTGGAGTGTTTTTTCATCTCGCACTAAACCAAGATGATAAATCGACGCCAAAGGTAACACTGTTTGTGCTCCCTCTAGTAATCCTAGCCCAGCTCGCAGAATCGGTACCACTGCCATTGGAACCGTTGGATCTATTAAAGTTGCTGGGCTGACATCCAAAGGGGTTTGCACTGTCGCTTCTTGAGTTGGCAACCACTCTCTAGCAGCTTCGTAAGTCAACCAACGTCCTAACTCAGTCATCGCACTGCGAAATAATACGGAGGGTGTGGCAGCATCACGGGCAACTGCTAACCAGTGCTTGATTAGGGGGTGGGGCGGGACATAAACACGCAATTGTAGCGTCATAGCCAGAAATGGGCTTTTTCTATATGGTATAACAACTGAAACATCATAATACTTTTTTTTGTATGCAACTCACTGCTATAATTAGCACGAAAAAATTTATTGAAACAATTTTTCATTAGTAGTTGACATAGATTCTCAATCAAGGTTATATTGTATTTTCAGTGTTCTCCTCTCTTTAAGGATCGGCAGACGGGATTGGCCAGCGGTAGCAGGCTTTTCCCTCTTTTTTGTTATAGGGAACGCTTAACGCTTAAGATAAACTGTACGAAGCTTCGCAAAAATCAAATACGAGTCTTATCATGATTTACTAAAACAAAGGACAAGCGACAAATAACAAAAAAATGCATGCAGAGTGATGTTATCGTCATTGGATCTGGAATTGGTGGCTTAGTGACAGCAACTCAGCTGGCGGCAAAAGGTGCTAAGGTACTCGTACTAGAACGTTATCTGATCCCAGGAGGTAGTGCGGGTTACTTTCAACGGCAAGGCTATCGCTTTGATGTTGGGGCGTCGATGATTTTTGGGTTTGGGCAGAACGGTACCACCAACTTACTCACTCGTGCTTTGCAAGCTGTTAACGTTAGCTTAGAAGTGATTCCCGATCCAGTACAAATTCACTATCATCTGCCTAATGGCTTAAACCTAAAGGTTGATAAAGTGTATGAAAAATTTTTACAAAATGTGACTGCGTATTTTCCTAATGAAAGCCAAGGGATTCGTCGATTTTATGACGAATGCTGGAAAGTCTTTGATTGTCTTAACAGCATGGACTTGCTGTCCCTAGAAGAACCCCGGTATTTAATGCGTCTATTTTTTCAGCATCCTTTGGCATGTCTTGGTTTGGTAAAGTATCTGCCCCAAAATGCTGGAGATATAGCCCGACGCTATATTCAAGACTCTCAGTTGTTGAAATTTATAGATATGGAGTGTTATTGCTGGTCGGTCGTACCAGCTGAGATGACACCAATGATAAATGCTGGAATGGTATTTTCTGACAGGCACTATGGAGGAGTTAACTACCCTAAAGGGGGCGTCGGACAAATTGCCCAAAAATTAGTAGAGGGGCTTGTCAAAGCAGGTAGTCAGATTCAGTACCAAGCTAGGGTAACAAAAATTATTATAGAAAACAGACAAGCTGTGGGAGTACAACTCGCTAACGGTAAGACGCACCGTGCGAAGCGCATCGTGTCCAATGCAACACGTTGGGATACATTTGAAAAATTACTGACTCAAGAACAATTTTCTTTTGGTGAAACAAACTGGCAGCAACGCTATCAAAAATCACCCAGTTTTCTCAGTTTACACATGGGAGTGAAGGCAGAAATTTTGCCAAAGGGGACGGAGTGTCATCATATCGTGTTAGAAGATTGGGAAAAGATGACAGAACCGGAAGGGACTTTATTTGTGTCTATCCCGACGTTGCTTGACGCAGATTTAGCGCCAGCAGGACATCACATTATTCACGCCTTTACACCTCACTGGATTGATGAATGGCAAGGACTCTGTGCAAAGGAATACCAGGTGAAGAAGGAAGAAGCAGCTTGGCGAATTATTGACCGTCTGGAGAAGATTTTTCCTGGTTTGAATGCGGGGTTGGATTATCTGGAGGTGGGGACGCCATTAACTCATCGCCGCTTTTTAGGTCGTCAGGATGGAACTTACGGACCGATTCCGCGCCGGAAGTTACGGGGGTTACTGGGGATGTCGTTTAATAAAACATCTATCCCAGGACTTTATTGTGTGGGAGATAGTACGTTTCCAGGTCAGGGTTTAAATGCAGTGGCGTTTTCTGGGTTTGCCTGCGCCCATCGCATTGCCGTAGATTTAGGATTGTAGACCATCTCCCTTCTTGCCTGTTAAGCGTTAAGCGTGTTTGTTCACAGTTAAGGAGACTGGGAGAACTGCATAAGTTAAAAACACGGGCACTTATATATAGAGTGCAACTATATGGGATTGGTTATCCTGGAGTATGCACTCGCCATGGATGTATTATCTAGATACTGGAAAATTTATAGAATAAGTACCAGTCAAAGAGTTGGATACGAACATCGTTCAGTTCCTGCTGCACAGGAGTTTATCCAACAGATTCACAATCTCGCTCCAGCTAATATCCAAGCTGATTTGCTATCCTATTTTGGCGGTGAAAATTCTGTAGTTGATGTTACAAGTCGCGCCAAAGCAGGACTTTGTTTACGATCTTATGTTTCTCAACCCATCTTAAGAGCGTGTCAAAAAATTGACAATTTATTCGGTGGTGACAAGTTTTTCACCTATGAGGATTTGCTTAGGTTTGTCTTGGATGACGATGGAGAAACTTTAATTATTGTAGATGGAGATGGAAAAACTCAACTCAAGCTGGATAAGAATGGGGAAAGTAGGACAAGAAGTTACAACTTTTTTTCGCTCCAGATTTTGCAAACATTTAATGCCGACATAAAGTCTAAGATGAGCTTAGACAATTGGGCATTCTTGAAAACTACACAAAACCCCGAATTAAAAGATTTTTTAGCTGAGTTTGGATTTCAGCACTTCAGTGATTGGGCGCTTCTGAATAGAGTTAGAGTAAAACAATTGGAAAGTTTATCAAAGCGCGATCGCCACTTGGTAGAAGTTTTTCATGCTGTCTATCGTCGTGACAGAGTTCAAAAAAATTCAAAGGGAGTCAGAAAATGTCCAGAACCATCAAGTCCTCAGATGGAAGAAATGCTCAATGAATTGCAAAAAAGAGATATTATTATCAATTCAACTTTTGAGTTAATGACTGAACTCAAACAGGTTGTTCGACAACTCAGACACTATGATATATGGAGTTGTCGAGAATCTTTAGAAGTCCACGATTCTAATACAGGAGGTTATACATATAGAACAGATTTACCCATTAACAATTTTAATGAAGTGGATATAGAAGAGCAGGAAATCTTGGATTTTTTGCACGATCAACTTAGCTTAACCTTGAGTAATGCGATTATGCAAGAAATAGGCGATCGCATAAACTATTTAAAAAAAAGCAAGCATTATAGTATTTTCGCTGAACAATTTATTCCTGGTTTACAGTTATATTACTGTCAGAGTTTATCTCTTAAGGATATTGCACCACAATTGGGAATGACAAGTTGGGATCAAGCTCGACGAGTGTTGAATCCAGGAGAATTGCTCAGTAAAATACGTACCAGAACAGTGAAACAAGTTCTTGATAGTGTTTTAAGCAAGGCTGAGGAAAAAGGTTTAACCAAAATTCCTGCTGAACCAGAATATGTCAAAAAATTAGCCGAAGAGATTGAAGCTTTTGCCGATGAGGAAATCTTTAGAGAAGCGGCAGAAGAAATCAGAGTTGGAAAAGGCCGTTCGATGAATAGCTTATATGCTCAGCAAATTCGCAAATATATAGAATAACGTGCATACAACTTACGCTCATATCCTCAAATCCTTGTCTTGAAGTGAACCCAGGAAAATCTTAAATATAAAACACAAATCAGGAATACAATCATGCTTAATTATCCGGTTAATTCAAATGATATAAGACTTTTGCTCTCAGAAGTTATTTGGCTAGAGCTAGAAGACTTTGACAACGCAATCGATAACAGCAAATTCGTAAATAGCGAAGCACAACAATGGCAAACTTATCTAAATACACTGGCAAGCATTGGTTGTGAAAAATGGCTAAGTACACGCATACCACAAAAAGTGATTTGTAAAGAGACGAATGTTCTTGAGGATATTTATCATCTACATTTAGGAGATTATAAAATTTGTCCAATTGCGATAGAACATTTGCTGGATGAAGTTGTTAAAATCCCAAGTTCTGCAGCTGTTCATTTTTATGTCGTTGTTGAGGTGTTAGAAGAGGAAGAACAAGTAATTATTAGAGGAGTTTTGCGCTACGACGAACTGATGAATTATCGTAATCAATTCAATTTAGAGCTTCGGGATGGTTATTACCAAGTACCGCTGTCTTTATTTGATACCGAACTCAATCACTTATTGTTCTACTACTATTTCTCGGAACCTTTAGCTATTCCTTTACCTGTAACTTCCGCTCAATCTTCTTTAGTCTCACTCCAGAGGTCTTTGAATAATACCATAACCAAGTTGAGTGAATGGTTAGAGGGAGTGTTTGAACAAAGCTGGCAAACAATTGACACCCTGATAAATCCAGAGGCAAATTTAGCTCTTAGTACTAGAATTACACAAAGAGGTGCTAAAAAAGCTAAACTGATTGACTTGGGGGTGCAACTCGGTTACAAAACTGTGGCTCTTTTGGTAAATATCACAGAGGAAAGCGATGAAAAATTAGGTGTTTTGATCCAGGTACATCCCACGGGTGGAGAAAGATATTTGCCGCCTGATCTGAAATTGACTTTGCTGTCTAAAGCAGGAAAAACCCTTCAGGAAGTCACTTCGAGGTTGCAAGATAACTACATTCAACTAAAATTTTTCAAAGGGGAATCAGGAAAACGCTTTAGTGTTGAGTTAAGTTTAGGAGAAAATAGAAAGGTGAAAGAAGACTTTGAATTGTAATCAAGGGGAAAGAGCATGGCGGGAAAAAAGCCTGTATTTTTCCGTATTATAAAATCCATTGTTTCATTTAAATACCCAGGTAGAAGTTGGATAGCTCAACCAATACTCGCAGCAATTGCGATGTTTGTCTGCGTGCTCATATCACCAGTGTTGGCACAAGCTCCTCTTGTCAATTCTACTGTTCATCAATTTACAATTAGCGAGGGTAAAACACAAGACCTTGTGCAACAGGGTAAAAAACTTTACGAGGCTGGACAGTTTACCCTTGCTGTTAAAGTGTTGCAAGAGGCTTCTGCTGCTTTTAGAACTCAGGGAGATTATTTACGGGAAGCTGTAACTTTGAGCAATCTCTGTTTAGCTTTTCAACAACTCAGTTTATGGAACCAAGCTGAAAAAGCGATCGCTCAAAGTCTCAATTTATTAAAAAGTTTAAAGAATTCCCAAGAAAGTTCTAATATCCTAGCACAAGCCCTCGATGTGCAAGGACGCTTACAATTATCGCGGGGACAATCTGAAGCAGCATTGACCACTTGGCAACAAGCTGCTGGGATTTATCAGCAAATCAAAGACACTGCTGCATTCACCCGTAACCAGATTAACTCGGCTCAAGCTCTACAAGTTTTAGGACGATACCGTCAAGCAAAGAAAATTTTAACTGAAGTTTCGCAAACTTTTCAAAACCAAAGCGACTCATCAACAAAAGCATCGGGACTATTGAGTCTTGGCAACATTATGCAAGTCGTTGGTGATTTAAAGGAATCTCAGCAGGTATTGCAGCAAAGTTTAGCACTTGCAAAAGCGACGTCGTCTGATCAAATAATCGCTGAAACTCTCTTTAGCTTGGGAAACACTGCCCGTGCCCAGTATGATAAAAAAAAGGCATTGGATTATTACCAGCAAGCTGCAAGTGCTTCAACTGATTCAACTACACGTACTCAGGCACATCTGAATCGACTAAGCCTACTTGTTGAGACAAAGCAATTTGCAGATGCATCAGCATTATCGTCCCAAATCGAATCTGAAATCAACAACTTGCCGGCAAGTCGGATGGTAGTTGAGGCAAAAATAAACTTTGCCCAAAGTTTGATGAAACTAAACTCTTGCACCAGTTGTAAGACGATTCCGCCAAGGGTTGGAAACACCCCGCGAGTAGCAAAAGTCTTCTCAACAGAACAAAATACCGACTCATCAAAGTTTTTAGTCAATTTTAATGGACTTGGATTATTACCCCGGAACTTCAGTTCTGGGCGGGCGACATTGCTCATGGAGAATCGTGCTACATCTCCCTCATCCCCTTCTGTGCTAGAAACTTCAGCCCAGATACTCGCTAATGCTGTTCAGCAGGCGCAAAGTTTACAAGACAACCGAGCAGAATCTTATGCCCTCGGGACTCTTGGGAATTTGTATCAAATCAATCAGCAGTTTACGGATGCCCAAAAGCTCACTCAGAAAGCTTTAGTTATAGCTCAAAATCTTCATGCATTAGATATAGTTTATCAATGGCAATGGCAACTAGGACGTATATACAAGCAGCAGGGAAATCAAAAAACTGCAATTGCTTACTACTCTGAAGCTTTTAACACTCTCCAAACTTTACGTAGTGATTTAGTTGCTATCAATCCAGACATTCAGTTTTCCTTCCGTGAAAGTGTGGAACCTGTGTATCGGGAGTTAGTCGCATTGCTATTGCAAACAGAGAACGAGAGTATCCAACATCAAGAAAGCCAAAAGTCAGAAAACCAAAAAAATCTGCAGCAAGCTCGTTTTGTAATAGAAGCACTGCAAATTGCAGAATTAGATAATTTCTTTCGCTCAGCATGTTTAACTGCAAAGCAGAAACTTGATCTAATTGTTGATAAAAAAGACTCACGCTCAGCAGTTCTCTATCCAATCATTTTACCAGACCGTTTAGATGTTATTCTCAAATTGCCTAATCAGAACTTGCGGCACTACAAAACTGTCATTGCTGAAAATAAGGTAGAACGTGTTGTAGAAAATCTCACAGAATATTTACGCGATGTCACCAGAACTTCTCAAGTCAAACAGCTATCCCAACAAATATACGACTGGTTAATTCAACCTGCTGAAGCAGAGTTAAGCAAAAGTGGGATCAAAACCCTAGTGTTTGTCCTAGATGGAGCGTTGCGTAACATACCAATGTCAGTTCTCTATGACAAACAACATGAGAAATATCTGGTTGAAAAGTATGCGATCGCGATCGTCCCTGGATTACAACTGCTAGATCCCAAACCATTGCAAAAAGTCAAGTTAAATACCATTATTGCTGGAGTAGCTGCAGAACGGACTATTGAAAACCGCAAGTTTCCTCCGCTCCAAAATGTACCCCAGGAACTGCAACAAATCCAGTCTGAGGTACCCAAAACTGAAGAACTTTTAAATCAAAAGTTTACCGAACATAATCTCCAAAAAGAATTGCAATCAGCTCCCTTTTCTGTAGTTCATCTGGCGACTCACGGTGAGTTTAGTTCCGATCCAGAAAAAACTTTTGTTCTCACCTGGGATAAGTTACTTAAGGTGAAAGAATTTGATCACTTACTGCGATTCAGGGACACAAAAACGTCGAGTGCTATCGAATTGCTTGTGCTGAGTGCTTGTAAAACAGCTGTTGGAGACAAGCGAGCCGCTTTGGGACTTGCTGGAGTAGCTGTACAGGCAGGCGCACGTAGTACACTTGCAACATTGTGGTCTGTAGATGATGAAGCTACCGCCAATTTGATGAGTTGGTTTTACAAAGAATTGAAAGCAGGAGTTAATAAAGCCGAAGCACTCCAGCGTGCTCAACTAGCTGTTTTTGCCCAACAGAAAAGTCCATATTTTTGGGCACCTTTTGTATTAGTGGGGAATTGGCTCTAATGGGAGCAAGCAACAGGAGTGAGCCAAGAAGAACTATGAGGAATCGCAAAGGCTCTACATTTATTGTAAATCTTTGTAAAGACGATACTCCGGAGGAGTCGCTCCTTAGGGGCGATCGCGCTTGCAGGGCAGTTCGAGGATCGCACCCTTTAGTCATGCCGCACTCCCATGAGCGATCGCTACTTCTGAGATTACTGTTTCTATCGTATTTAGATTGAAAAAGTGTAACTTATAGTGGTTTCCAATTTCAGTAAGCAGAACTTTTCGGTCTACCGATATTTGTAAATCTCTTTAGCAGGACAAGAAAGTGCAAATCAGCCGACTCACTCAACAAATACAATTCATTATCGAAATCGACAAACTAAAACAAATCCTCCGCCAAACTCTGTTGACTGATGGTTCACGTCAGGAAAATAGTGCAGAACACTCCTGGCATTTGGCAATAATGGCTGTAGTATTAGCAGAATATGCTCCAGAAGGAGTTGACTTATCCCGTGCCATCAAGATGCTGCTGATTCACGATTTGGTAGAAATTGATGCAGGTGATACCTTCTGTTATGATGTGCAGGGTAACGAAAGCAATCAAGAGCGAGAAGCTCAAGCAGCGTTGCGTCTATTTGGACTTTTGCCAGCAGATCAAGCAAGTGAGTTACGTTCTGTTTGGGAAGAGTTTGAAACACTGCAAACACCCACTGCTAAGTTTGCAGCAGCCCTAGATCGCATACAACCTTTGCTGCACAACCAGCAAACTCAAGGGGGTACTTGGCGCATTCATAGTGTTACACGCGATCAGGTGATGAAACGGGTAGCGCCTGTGGAGACGGGAACACCAGAACTTTGGTCTTTTGTGCAGCAACTGATTGAAGATTGTATAGCAGCTGGTTATCTTAAAGATGCTCCTGCAAGTACTCCAGCAAAATGACACATCTCAAAAAGACAAGGGGGGCGGTATAACGCCCCTTCAAGAATTACACTGTGCCAGATTTGGGCTGCCCCAAGCTTGGGGAATAACTTTTTCTAGACGAGATTTCTCAAAACGACTGATCGCAAATAAATCCTTTGACTGGTTTGCAAACATCTCAGTTGGATCGCCGATTGTAAGTGCTGCCAAATATCCGGCTTCTGCAACTATTTTCTTGACCCTGGAATCATAGTTACCGTAAGGATAAGTAAAATAAATAATAGAACGATTTAATTGAGCTTCAAGTATCTGCTTAGATTCCACAACTTCTTTGTAAAGCTGTTGATCTGATATTTTTGTGAGGGCAGGATGAGTTCTGCTATGGGAAGATATTGTAATGAGTGGGTCATTAGCCATAATTCTTAATTGTTCCCAAGTCACATGAGTACGACCAGCATTAACTCCTACACCGCTCGTATGAATAGCAAAAACAGCCGGATAACCATATTTTTTTAATAGAGGATAAGCATATTCATAGTGCCCACCATAACCATCATCAAAAGTCAACAAGATAGGTTTTTTTGGTAATGGGCTTCCTGTTCGCAAGTGAGCAAAAAGTCGATTTAAGCTAATAGGAGTCATCTGAGTCGATTTAATCAGTTCAAAATGTTTCTCTAATTCTTGGGGTGTTATATCATAAATGACTTTCTTGTTTGAGATAATATCGTGATACATAATTACAGGTACTTTAGCTTTCTTTGCAGCTTGGTGTATTGTTGGTAAAGGCTCGGCGGGTATTGATAACACTTTGTCATCTGCAAAAGTCTTAAATAATATTTTTGAACCAGATAATACTTGATTGCCTATAGGCTCAAGTTGCCTAGCTATATTTTGAGACTGGCTACATAATTGTTGATTATTGGGCTGTTTTAAGGAAACTTTTATAATTCGTGATGTCTGAAAGTGCAGACTTTCAAATTCATTTGCAATCACCCGGTATGAACCAAAAAACCAAATACAAACTGTGGACAAAAACGCAATTCCTATGACACGAAACTTTCTCTGATTTTTTGGCACCATTTTTTGATAAGAATTCAGAATTATTCGTAATTATGTTTTTTGACGCACAAAAGTAGGTATAAAATCAGTTTCGTCCAATGCCCTACCTCGGTTTATAATGTTAAGGGTGGACTTACATCTAGTAGTGGTTCCTCAGCGTTGTAGGAAAGTGGCGCATTCCTTGGAGTTTTCGTGAAGCTTGCCCCTGCCCAACAGGTATTTGAGCCAATAGCGCCTAACTAGCTCAAAATTGCTTCCCACTCAGACTCAGAGAGTGGTTGCACTTTGAACTCCATACCAAAACAATCTTCAGCAGCAGCAATTAAAGCGGCAATAATCTTCTCAATATCTAAGTTCTGGGGAAAATGGACAGGAGAAAAAGATTCTGTACCAAATACTTGAGTAAATAACTCAGCTGAAGGGTGCAAACGCATAGAACCATGTTGTAAAATAGTTCCACCTCGTCGCAGTTGCGCGCTACCGATCAGTTTAGTACCATCTGGCAAAATTAAATCTGCACCAGTTGCAGTGCCAAAACAGTTGGGGTTGTGGATGTAACCGCGTCCAGCTGTACCGTATTGTAATTCTATGCCGAGCGATCGCCACCCCTGAATCAAAAACTCACAAATTTTTTGGTACACCTGAACGCGACTCCCCACAATTCCAGATGTGACATCAGATGTGACAACAGCGTAGGTTAAATCACCTTGATGTAACACTGCACGTCCTCCTGTAGGACGCCGCACTAAATCCACTTTCTCACCTTGCCAAACCAGATGCTGCCAATGTTCAGGATATTTATGTTGATGGTAGCCTAAAGAAATGGCAGGTGGCGACCAAGTGTAAAATCGCAAAGCAGGAGGATGTCCCGACTGATGCTGTTTTAACAACCAGCTGTCAATCGCCATCTGCACATCACCAGAGGCTTCTAGCAACGGAATGAATCGCCACACTACAGTCAAGCCACACCAAATTCAGATTGTAATATTTCGTCGTTGTTATCGGCGATCGTTGCCACGATAGTAATTAAGCGGGAAGCCTCACCAGCAGACAAATCTGCCAGAGTGCGTGTTGCAAGTACGACAACTTGGTTTTCAATGAAGGCGAAACGCGATTCAAAGGTGCTAGATGCATTCATCTCTAACAACTGTCGCATTAACTTAGGTTCATCTTTGGCAGGTAATTTGAGCACTGCAGACCAAACTGTTAAAGTATCTTCATCAGTTCTTCCAGTCAGTTGGACATACACTTCCACTGTGCCGTACTTGAACTTCCAACGGTAACCACCTTCTGAAGGCTGACTCACCATTGCGCTGTCATCTTGTTCTAGCGTGTCGATAACGTTTTCGATGATCTCCACATAGTTAATGTCGTTTGTTTCTTCGATAATCTCATTGATGAGTTCATCAGTGGATGTGGATTCACTCTCAAGCGTTTCTGGATTGGATTGGTAGCTTGTCATACAGATTTTTGTCTCAACAGCATAATTGTTTCATCTAGACTACTTTATAGCTTGTGTGCCTGATCATTTTAAGCTCCTTAAGTAGTCAAGGGGAATATTACGAAAATTTGCGATACATTCTAACAATAGCGAGGATGTCTCAATTTATGTCTGTTGTTTCCCAAGCTGCCCAAAGTCATGCCCAAAGTTTTGGAAAATCCCCAGAAGCAGGGTTATGAGTTGAATCGTGCTTTGGTGAGTGTACAAAGGTTGATGAGAAGTCAGGTTGAGCCAAGGTAATTTAATATAACAGAAAAGTAAGGATTCAGGTCTAAACTTGAGTGACCTGAATCCTTACAATAATTTAAAAAACAAGAATAATTTTGAATTTCAATTTTTACTCGCCCCAAGAACAACAGGCACAAGAAAAGAAAAGCCTAACGGTGAAATGCCGTACCAACCTACAAACAGTTAACAAGTCCAAGACGCAGAACTTCCCTTGTGAAGTCACATGAATATCCAATAGAGGCGTCGGCAAGAAACTTACCTGTTTGAGCCTGCTTAGTAACTCCATAGCCACCAAGAATCTCAAGTGCTGTTTGGGCGTTTTTAATTGCCACATCCACAGCAAAAGTCTTAGCTGCTGGTGCCTTCACCATTCCAGCGAGTTGGAGGTTAGTGTCTGCAGTATTTGCTGCCTCCCATACCGTTAATCGCGCAGCCTGGGTATTTATCATCATATCAGCAAGTTTCAAGGCGACTGACTGATGCTGGATAATTGGACGCCCCCAGCTAACCCGCTTTTTGGCATAATCTAAAGCATACTCATATGCAGCGCGAGCCAAACCAACGTAGCAAGCCGCAAGTCCAATAGCCACTTCAGGAAGCAACATGAGAAGTTTTGCCCCCTCCCCCTCTTTGCCAAGAAGATTCTCTGTAGGTACTCGCACGTTGTCAAGATGAATTTCTGCATGATGAGAAGGTTTCCAACCAATCATCTCGGTTCTGTTACCAAATTTCAGACCGGGGGTATTTGCTGGAATGTAGAATATAGACATACTCTCGCCCAAAGGCTTATCGAGAGCGGTGCGTGCAATGATGAAATATGCATCTGCAATCCCAGCATTTGTGACTAACGATGACTTTTTCCCGTTGAGGATGTATGCATCACCATCGCGTTGTGCAAAGGTCTTAAGTCCGATGTTAGGATCTGGTATTGGACAAAACAAATCTGAGGTGGCGACGTTTGGCTCACTTTCTGCAGCACTATACAAGTGAGGTTCCCCGGAACGAACATGCGACAATATTCGCTTTTGCTGTTCACTCGTTCCAGCCCTAGTCACGAAAAGGGACATTGCAGCAGTCAGATTAAAGTAACTAGACGCAATACTGACATCAACTGCACCTAGTTCTTCGAGAACCAAAACCAGATCTACGCACTTTCCACCCAAACCACCGTACTCTTTTGGGAGTAATAATGACGTGAATCCTAGTTCAGTTCCTTTGCGGAACAGACTCTGACAGAAATCCCAAGGTTCTATTTCTGGATTATCAGATTCCTCGATGATTTGAACAATTGGTTTAATTTCTGTTTGGGCAAACTCAAGCGCTTTCGACTGCAACATCCGCTGTTCAAGAGTGAGGCTGAAGTCAATCATGATTTATTTTTTCCTTCATCATTGGATGTTCTTGACGCCATAGGTTAGTAGTCTGCCAACCAAAACTTGGGTGTGGGTTGGGGAAAGGGTAAAAAAAAATAAGACATCTTTCTCCTTTACCCTGACAAGTTTCCTGAGCAAAACACTAGGAGCAATTTGGGATTAACTTTCCATATGGCTCTAGCTAACTATCATATAGCCCTTGAGATGGTAGAAAAATCTTGCCTATAACTCGATAATTTTAGTTTCATATGTTATTTTTCAGTCTTGTAACTCTTACTAGATAAAGTTTTCAGTCTTTGTCGCCTAACTTCAAAACATGGCAATTTAGATAAAAAGATGTCAAAATTACATATAAAAAAATCAACTCCTCATCTCCACTCGCCCTGCAAAGTGAACGCCGCCCAATATGAAGGTTTATTCATATTCAATTTCGAGTCTTGCAACAGTTTCAGTTGTGCGGCACGTAAAGCAGCACTAGGTGACTTTCCTTGCTGTAAGATTTGCTTATAAAATTCCTGCATCAATTGTGATGTGCCCTCGTCATCAACTTTCCACAGAGACACAGCCACCCTTTCACTTACTGCATATATCAAGCCTCTTGTCAACCCCACTAATCCTTCACCATTGACATCCTTGCCCAATCAGGTTTCGCAGGCACTCAGTACGACTAAATCAGCGGAAAAATGGAGGTTGAAGATATCACCCAACTGCAGATAACCTTGAATCGGTTTACCAGCTTTGTCTACAAGCGAGAGAACAATTCCTGATAATTCTGGGTTGTTGGGATCTGCAAAGCCGTGGGTGGCAAAATGCAGGAACCGATATTGCGAGAGTTGTTTGTTAGTTGCCCAATTGTAGTTAGCGTCAAAATTAAAGGCTTCCAGGTGATTTGATGTTGGTACAAGTTTCAATATAGCCTTTGCCTCTTGAGCTGTAGCTGGAAGTCGCCCCCACCCGTTGCGGTTGAAATTTCTTGCTGCTTGCTTAAGGGCAGACTGTTGTAGTTGACTCCTCAAATCCAGTTCAGGACCAAGTCCCTTTGGTTTGCCAGTCAGGCGATCGTCATCTGCTGCGAATACGGGATCTGCTAAGATGGCGAGAGTTTTGGGTGCGGTTTTGCGTCCTTTGAGTTCTTGTCTTTGAAAGGCAATGGTTGATGCTGAAGGTAGATTGACTATTTCATGGTTGACGATTAAAGGTTGATAATTGGAAGAAGCAGGTGATTTTCCTGATTCAGTTAATGCGGCAAAGGGAATCGATTGCAAAGGTATTTAGGCATTTGCCCTGAATACTTTGAGGACTAAATTAATCTTTCAATAGGAGATAATATAGCTCACCTTTATTAACAATAGAACCAGCGCGCTCGCCAGCTTGTTTGCCAACACCGATATAGTAATCAACTCTACCCGGAGTTTTGATTGCACCTCCTGTATCTTGGTCGAGAACGTAACGACTGACAAGACGCTGTTCAATTTTCCCTTGATTGATGAAAGGGAAGGGAGCGCGAATAATAGCTAATGCACCGGGAGGCATTAAGGATTTATCTGTGGCAATTGACCTTTCGGGGGTGACTGGAACGTTAAGAATGCCAATAGTTGGGGCGTTTTTTGTATCTTTAAAGAAGATAAATCTGGGGTTACGAGGTAAGTAAATATTTTGGCTGGCGGGATTTTTTTCTAAATAGTTAATAACCTTTTCTAAAGTAATTCCTTCTTTATCTAATTTCCCATCTTTAATTAATTCCTTACCTAAACTAACATAATCATGTTCGGTATTTCCAGCATAGTTAATTGTGGTTTTAGTTCCATCTGCAAATTGTAAAACGGCAGAACCTTGAACTTGGGCAATAAAAGCATCTAACCGCGATTTTAACCAAAATAATTCCAAACCTTTGAGCTTACCCTTATCAGCTTGTAAAGCGTCTGACCCTTCTAATTCTAAACGGGTGGGATGTGGTTTACTCCAGGTGGAAAAATCCTCAGGTAAGCGGTAGATAGGATAACGATATTCGGCGGTTGGCTTGCGACTTGCCTGGTAAATGGGTTTGTAATAACCTGTGAAAACAATAGTTCCTTGGTTATCGGTACCAATAGATTTGTAAAAGACAAATTCTTTGTTGACACTGGCTTGTAATTCTTGGGAATTTTGGGAATTACTGACTAATTCTCGAAATCTTTTCAGGCTTTTTTCTACTCTTTTATTGGTAATTTCGGGAGGAGTATAGTTCTCATAAGCTGTTTTGGCTTCTGAAGTTTTTAGATAATTTAAACTATTGTCAATGGCTTGAATTAAATTTTGTTTATCTCTAGGGTTGCCCCAGATTTGATTATCGAGAAAATAATTTTTATCTGGTGGTAATGATGTTTGTAGAGATAGAGGTTTCGCTGTAGGGATTGCTGGGGTTTCTGTGGCTTTTGGTGTTTGATTGTTTGGAATGATTGGTTGTGGCTGGTTACAAGCTAATAAGGGTAAACAGTAAAGAGAAATTGTCAGAATCAATCTTGCTAATTTATTTTTCTGCTGAAATTGCATAGTTTGATAATTTTTAGGAAATTAACATTCTATACTTCTCCCAGCTACATCAATATAAGTGTGTAGATTTATTACATATATTTTGATTCTTACGTAATTAAATTAGTGCTTTCTTTACTTTACAAGGTGTCCCCGGACTACAGGTATCTCGGCAGACCCCCCTTATGGTTTACATACAAGAATCTTTCTTTTCTCTCTCGGAATAAAAGAAACAATACGAATCTTTCGTTTCAAAACTTAACCCCCTTGGGATACACCCGTGGGGGTTAATAAAAAGTAACTCGTTATTGAAAAGCTATTTTTTAGCGATCATACGATAGTAATGATGCTCAATCTTGCTCTAAAGTTGCGATCACCCTTTGGGTGGCTCCCTGCTGGAGCATCGCCTGCTGCAATTCACTAATAAATTCAGGTTCAGTTGTTTTAGTTAGCAGTTCCTTCAGTGCTGCCAAGTGAGCCATTTTCAAGGCTTGTTCTCCCGGAACTTTGATATCGGGTTCCACACCTGTTCCTTCCCAATTTCTTTGTGTGATTGGATTGACGGAGCGACCTGTGGGAATAAATACATCAAAATGATCGCTTAGAAGCAGAAAGTCACCGGGGTGCGCTCCTCCACCTGTTACTTCACCAACGATGGTGGCGCGTTTGAGTTGCTTTAAATTATTAGCAAATTCTTCTGCGGCTGAAAAACTAAAGGAACTGGTCAACACATAAACATCTTTATCGAGATATCTTTGTCCAGGAACATAGGGCAGTGTCCAGTACTGTTGAACCCGCTCATAATAGACTCCGTTCGCATCTTGTTCTCGCCAGTGTAAATTATTGAGATGCACAAGTTGATGATCGAATAAATAGGTTGAAATCAGGGCAACTGTATCGGGTGAACCACCGCCATTCTGTCGTAAATCGATGATTAAAGCTTCGGTGTTACTCAAAAAATTCATAGCTGCGATCGCCGTTTCTCCAGACAGTTCTGGTGGGACAAATGCCCGCAAATCAAGATAGCCAATATTGCCTGCTAACCGTTCAACTTTATAAAACCCAAAATTTTGCCATCTGGCATAGCGGCGTTTTCTTTGTTGCTCCTCTGGTGCTGTTGGCTTTCCTTGCTCATTAAGCGAAGGCAATGGTTTATAGCTGTAAAACACTTGCAGATGCCGATCAGAGCTAATTGTTTGCATTTGTTGAGTCAAAACTTCTGCTAATTTGATCGCGCTTGTGATGTCAGCATAATTTCCATTTTGCAAGTGAGTCCTGAACTGGGATTTCATTCTTTGAGCCACTTCTGGGAAAATATATTTATCCAGAAATGAAATCAGAGTTTCGATAATCTGCACTCCTACTTTGGGGTCAATTGCCAAATCCGGTTGAGCCAAATCCGGTTTTTGAGAAAAAAGTTGTTCTAAAGGCATGAAGATAGACATGGATTGAGTGTGTTCAAGATTAGGGACTTCCAAGCAATAAAATCACCCAAACAAGAATGATAATCACTCTTGTTTGGGGGTAAGTAGTAAATAGGACTTACGCATTGACAAATACTCTCAATTGTGTGATCAAATCAAGGTAGAACCAATCCACATTTCATCTGTTAAAAAGAGAAAGGATAAAAGTTCCCAAAAAGTCGCTCTTCGTAAGGTTTTGAAAAACGACCATATTGACCGATGCTACCAGTTGTTGACCGAGCGCTGTTCAGGATACCTCTAAAAAACACGAGAGTGCGAGCGCTCGGCCACCCTTCGGGTTCGCAGTCGCTACAACGGGGGGAACCCGTAAGGGTTTAAGTTGCCCAAGCAATCAAAACACACATATTTTGTGCGATTCAAGCATTTGTTGGTTTAGAAAAAATGCGCTCTCAAAATATAATTTCTAATTGGTATGGATTGCAACGAAATTTATTCACTTTAGTCTTGCGTGATTATATTGTAGAAAATCTTACCAATACTTGTGCTGCTTAGCATTCATGAATAGGATTTTTTGTCAATGCGTAAGTCCTAATTATTTAGTTATCTTCAAATAAATTCTGCAAAACTTATTGTTATTTTATGGGTAATGTCACTTAAATTTATTTTGGTTTCGTTTTTTGCAACCAATGGAGAGAGTAGGGGATTTTCTGGAAGGTTGATCTCTGGTTCCCATGCTCCGCGTGGGAATGCCAAAAAGGAGGCTCTGCCTCTCAATTATATTGATGCAAGAGCCAGGGAACGAGAAAAAGTCGGATTTTCTGGAAGGGATAGGACACGCTCCGCGATGCTGCCTTTGGAAGCCGCTCTTTAGGCGATAAGCGTTTGCGTAGCGCGCCCTATGCCTGCGGCACGGCTACGCCTATCGGCGCTAGCTTGCTGCCAAAGGCAGATCGCAGCATTCACCTCTACTGGCTGGTAACTCGTCTACGCATCTGTTAAAATATAGTCAAAATGTCTAAAATAGTCAAAAACAACTTTTATTATGCACATCTACACTCTCACAGATGCTCGCAACAAACATGGTGAAGTTTTTGACAAGGCTACTGTTGAACCAGTTTTACTAACAAAGCAATCACGACCTAGCCATGTCATTATGTCAGCAGAAAGCTACGAGCAATTGATTAATCGACTGACACAATTGGAGGATATGCTTTTAGGTCAAGCTGCCAAAGCTGCTCTTAGTCAATCAAAAATGGTTGGTACAGAGACTTTTACATCTGCACTGGAGCGTTTAGCTGATGGCGAGACTTGATGGCTTAGCAACTGTTCTTGATTTTCTCAATGGTTTGCAGTTGAAAATTTTAACTGTAGGTTGGGTTGAACGGAGTGAAACCCAACATAATGCTCAGATGTTGGGTTTCGTTCCTCAACCCAACCTACGAAAATCTATCGAGTAGATAGTGGTGAGTATCGGATTGTTTACAGGTTTTTTCCAGAGCAGGATTTAGTAGAAATCATTTTAGTAGGCAAGCGTAATGATGATGATGTGTACAAACGATTAAAGCGTTTATTAGGGTAACTTAATTCGTCTTTTGAAATCACAAATATTGCGTCATGATAAAGTGGTGCGTTACAAAAAGCGCTAACGCACCCTACAATTAACTTCAAATTCAAACTTTCGCAGCCGTAACGCTTGGAATACTAACCTTCAACCGCTTAAACATTGCTTCTCGCGCTTCCAAGGCTAAGGTATTATCCATGTGTGGCAAAGTGATCGGCTGTTGATACTTCAACCGCAACGCTGTTTGAATCAGCCAGTCAGCGACAAAGGGGTTCTTTGGTAACAGGGGACCGTGAGAATATGTCGCGATCGCATTCTGATAAAATGCTCCTTCTGTCCCATCCTCGCCATTGTTACCTAAACCGTGCACTACGCGTCCGAGTGCTTCCACTTTTCCTAGTTTGGTGCGTCCGCCATGATTTTCAAAACCAATCAAATAAGCTTTGCTACCTGTCATCTCTTCCAAGTCCCGCGCCAGACGAGTTGCTGTCACTTCTATGACCAAATTCCCAATACAGCGGCGGACATTTTCCACTGGATGCACGGACACCAGATCTAATATGCCTAAACCTTGAATACGCTCTCCAAAACCTGGTTCATAATAATGTCCTAACAACTGGGGTGAACCACAGGTAAACACACCAGGAGTTCCATTTTCAATTTTTTCGCGCATTGCTTCCGCTTTAGCACCTTGCAAATCGCGCATGACAATTTCTTGCTGACGATCTTGTGCACCACCACCAACAATCACATCTACTGAACGAATATCAGCAGCTGTCGCGCTTTGATCTAATGGTAAAACTTTGACACTGTATCCCCGCCATTGACTTCGCCGTTCTATACAGATGACATTACCCCTGTCACCGTACGTACTCATCAGCTTTGGATACAGCCAACCAATTGTTAATTCATACTGTTGATAACTCATAATTTCTAACTATTTGCAGCGTCTCTACAATTCATAACTTTTCCCTACTACAGTCGGAAAATCCGGTGCATATAAAAATCTGGTTTAGTGAGGGAACAGGGAACACTTCGACCCTGAGTCCTGAGCCTGCGGCACGGCTTTACGACAAAGCTCAGGGCAGCGCAAGCTCAGTGCATCGCCGGGAATAAGGAATAGGGAATCGAGAACAGTAAATATAGCAATCCTATTTGATTTGTGACAATTGCGCATCCTCCGGTCTGTTCGCGTAGCGTGCTCCTTCGGAAATAGCACAGAATACGTTGCTGCGCAACTGTTCCTCGGGGGTTTTTAGCCTATCTCTTATAAAGTCATGATTTCGGAATCTTAAGCAAGCAGTTGACCTTGGGAACATCCAAGAGTAAAGATAATAAGGATTAGACCTCTTGCCGAAGTCCGAGGCGACTTTGATGTTGCCATACCCCTGTTTATCTCTTTCTTGATTGGAAGGACAAGCAGGCAAGGACTATAGCTAATCATTGAATAATAAAGCCTGCAAGGGCAGGCTTTGTTTGTCTAGTAGCTACAGAGGCGTAAATGTGGCGTGTCTGGTGCAAACTAACTACCAACAGCAATAAAATGTGCAAGCAGTCTACTTTTCAAAAAAGCAAGTTCAGTGAGGGATGGCTGTGGAGACACTTATGGAACAAAAACTAAGTGTAAATACTAATATGAAAATTGGCGATCGCGTCCGCGTTAAAGAATCCGTCATAGTCTACCATCATAATGAGCATCGCGGTCAACCTTTTGACATCAAAGGCACAGAAGGTGAAGTGATAAGTATAATTAATCAATGGCAAGGTAGACCTGTCAGTGCTAATTTACCGATTTATGTCCAATTTAGTAAAAAATTTAAGGCTCACTTGCGTGAAGCAGAGTTAGAAGTTATCTAACTTATTTGTGGTCAACGACTGCATTTAGTGAGTATCATTTTTGAAAATAAGTAGCCTCCTTTTGGCAGGAGGCCATACTTTACTATATCTAATGACTCTTACATTATTCCCAAAGGAAGAACTAGTGAAACGTTAGAATACGCCTACCGAGTTTTACGAAACCACCGCATGATATTTAGCTCGCCCCGCATTTTTTCTAAATCTTGACGATTGCGCTCTGCTGTAATATAATAACGTTCACAATATTGCTTGAACTCTGAGCGCGTCTGAACTTCTGTGTAAAACTGATGAGTTGTTTGGTATGCAGAAAATGTATCCTCAACTTCGGATTGAGGAGAAGGTATGATTTGCGATAACTCTTGAGACATACTGACTAATTTAAGTTAGAAGTTAAAAGTTGAAAGTCGAACTTATTTTACAAATCTTTATTTATTATGACTTACAGCCATCCCCGCAAGCGATAAGCGAGAATACCAACGTATTCTTTCAAAGCTGACGTAAACATGTGTAAATTATCAACATCAGGTAACACATTTAGCAACGCTGCTTTTGGGGTGCTAGTTAGTTCTTGCAAATCACTGCGACTAACGAGAAAGTCAGTAGGCGTTGGAATAACATCAATACCTTGATGTTGGAAGATAAGAAGCGATCGCGGCATATGAATTGCGGAAGTAACTAGCAAAACACGGCGAATTCCACGAGATTTGAGAATTTTATTGACATTCACCGCATTTTGGTAAGTATTGAGGGAATCGGGTTCCTGTACAATAGCTTCTTTTGGGATACCAATAGCAGTGAGAATACTAGCCATATCCGCTGACTCTGATGAACCGCCTCCCTTCCATTCAATGCGACCACCACTCAAAATGATTATAGGGGCTTTTTTCTGGCGGTAGAGTTGAGCAGCGTAAATGACGCGATCGCCTGCTTCATTTAAATCTACCGATGGTCGTGGTGGCAAAGCTGATTTAGTCGCACCACCCAAAACTACGATAGCTTCTGCCGTTGGTATTTCAGTCAGTGGAAGATGTTGCCATTCTAAAGACTGGACAAGTAATCGAGAAACCCAGCCATTACTAGTAAGTAGCAATAGCATCAGCGCGAATGCAATTGCAAGTGCTGCTGTGCGTGGTCGTTTCCATAACATAAAAAATGCTACCAATAAGCACAAGCAAGCGAGTCCCAGAGGATAGAAAAATAATGGTAGCAATTTAGAGAGATATAAAAACATTTGCCAAATGTCTCAATAGAACTATGAGTTTTTAATTAATTCAGGACTTACGCACTCAAAACCCGAAACCTTGATTTTCCCTTAAAAAGGGGGAATCTTAAAAGCCCCCTTTTTAACTGTGTAGGGGGATCTCTTCTGCGTAAGTCCTACTAACCTAAACCCTCAACTGCTTCCCTCACCAGCTTCGAGACGAAAGGCAAAATTTCGCGGTTCTTAGCATTTGTTTTGCCTTCAGTAAACACAACAAGCAGATAAGGGCGTTTTTCGTTTAACTCTATATAAGCAGCATCATGACGGACTTGACTCGTCCAACCTGCTTTTGACCAAATTTTTGCTTCTTGAGGAAGTCCAGCGCCTAAAAAACCTGTCACTTGGTCTTCTTCAACATCTTTTGGCAAGTCATTCGGGTTAAGACTGCGTTTGAGCAAACTCATCATGGATTGCGATCGCCCACTAGACACCGCCACACCACCAATAATACTGTGTAGCAACCTGGCGGTAGCATTTGTTGTCAGCATATTCCGATTCTCTAGCAACTCTCCTACAAAAGCCCGTTCGCGTCCGTAAGGTCCATCACACCAGGGTTTTTGGCAAACATTAATCGTTTCCATATCTGACCACCCAAAAGACTGGAAATAGCGGTTGACAATATTGCGCTGCTGTTTCCAAGTTTCAAATGGTCCAAGTGATAATTCTGGTCCAGAAGTAGTTCCACTTAAGATATCTACAACTAAACTTGTCGCATCATTGCTAGAATCAACAATCATATCGCGTATAGCTCTTTCCACTTCTAAAGAATTGGAAACCATGTTTTTGTGCAGCCATTCGTTGACTGCGACCAAGTAAAACAACTTCACCACACTTGCAGGGTAAATTCGTTCCACTCCGCGATAAGTGAAACCACGAATCGGGTAGTTCCAAAAATCATCTGGAGTTAATGCACCACCTGTGTTCATTAGTACTGGCGGATCGTAGACAATCCAAGTCAAAGCAATTTGGTTGCGGGCTAAAGTTGGAAATGCAGCCCAAGTTGCTTCTAAAATGCCTAACCCAAGTTTTTCTAGTTGATCGTCTTTATTAAAGAAGAAATTCATTGTTGTTTCACCAATGTCCTTTAACCTAGAATCTCAAATCCAAACTCTCAAATCAGCTGAGTACCAGTGCCTAACTAACGTAAACATATATGATTCTCCTAGTTGTCAACGACTGGCAACTCAAGCTGCAACTGGGCGATATTTGTGGGTAACATCAAACTATCAAGATTGTGCAGTTGAGGTGTGTTTGTCCGAAGATGACTATCCAGGATGGCTATCACTATCCGATTTGGGTTTATTACAATCATGCACTGTACCTTATAAAGCGAAAAGATTTTCGGAATCACAGATAAAAAAACACCTGCCAGAGGTGATTGGGTTTACCCAACAAGCTATGCAACAACCAAATTATTACCTCTGGGGTGGTACGGTAGGACCAAATTACGACTGTTCGGGATTGATGCAAGCGGCGTTCGCCTCGGTAGGTATTCGTATACCCAGAGATGCCTATCAGCAGGAAGGTTTCACCCAAGCCATTTCTATGGCAGAATTACAACCAGGTGACCTTGTTTTCTTCGGAACTTCCCAAAAAGCGACTCATGTGGGACTCTATTTGAAAGATGGCTGCTATATCCATAGTTCCGGCAAAGAAATAGGACGTAATGGAATTGGCATAGATCGTCTTTCGGAACAAGGAGAGAAGGTTAGTCAGTCATATTATCAGCAACTGCGCGGTGCAGGAAGAGTGGTCAGGAATTACGAACCACAAAGACGCTGAGGGAAAGAGAAATATGAGGAGTGGACTGGTTTCTGATAGACTTGCTGGACAAGATGAGGCGATATCCTCAGTTGTTCCAGATGTTTCGGTTGTGGTGCCTGTGCATGATGAAGTGGAAAGTTTGCCTCATTTGCTTGAGGCGATCGCCTTCACTTTATCCGCAACTGAGTTGAGTTATGAAATCATTTGTGTAGATGACGGTTCCACAGATGGTTCAGCAGAGTTTCTTAGAGAACAAGCGCAAATCCGCAACGATTTGAAAGCCGTGATTTTGCGTCGCAATTATGGTCAAACTGCGGCGATGGCTGCTGGGTTTAACTACGCACTTGGTAAAGCAATTGTCACTTTAGATGCTGACCTTCAAAATGATCCTGCTGATATCCCTATGCTATTAGCAAAGTTGGAGGAAGGCTACGATTTGGTCAGCGGTTGGCGGAAAAATCGCCAAGATGGTGCTGTGAATCGATTACTTCCTTCCAAAATTGCCAACTGGTTAATTAGGCGAAGCACGAGTGTGTATATTCATGACTATGGTTGTTCGCTCAAAGCCTACCGCGCCGAACTCGTGGCAGATATGAACCTTTATGGAGAACTGCACCGCTTTCTTCCGGCTTTAGCGTATATTGAAGGAGCTAGAATTACAGAAATGCCCGTGCGTCATCATGCCCGTCGCTTTGGTCGCAGCAAATATGGGATATGGCGGACGTTCCGAGTGTTGATGGATTTGTTAACAATTTTATTTATGAAAAAGTTCCTTACACGCCCAATGCACGTTTTTGGGTTGTGGGGATTGGTTTCAATGGCTTGTGGTGGGGCGATTGGAATTTACTTGACCTTTGTCAAATTTGCTTTTCATCAAAATATTGGCGATCGCCCTTTACTAATTCTGGCAGTTCTTTTGCTAGTAACGGGGGTACAGTTGTTTTGCTTCGGTTTGTTGGCAGAATTACTGATGCGTACTTACCATGAATCCCAAGGACGCCCCATCTATCGTGTGCGTGAAGTAGTCACGAAAGTCTAGCCCCAAAGGGTTGACTTATTTGGAAGTCCACAAAATCTATTTTTATGGCAATCAGCTGTGACTGCATAGCCCGCAATTTGGGTTATGAAATTTCGGCTGGTTTTTTACTCGTCGATTCATACGACATGCGTCCTTGCGCGTACCCATGCACCCCCTCGGCATTAAGCTTACATGAATAAGAGAAAAAAATTGCCAAATATTCAGTATAATCACTAGTTTATATCACTATCACGCCCACTCAATAAAACAAATCGGTCACTTACATGAAGAACTGGTAACTTAGGTTACATAGTTATTTTTACTTATCCAAACCAGACCACTCTTGCGTTAGGATATTGTCACACTTCCCTTTTTCACCATGCCGCCGGGAAGTAGCCCAAGTCGGTAGTCCGATTTGGTGGTGGGTACTTCATAAAGTGTGTTTAAATAGATGAATAGTACATTAGTACTTATAAAGCTTCCAAACCCCACTTCTAAATCCATAAACAAATCCACAAATATATAGATAGAGATACATAGAGGGATCGAATGGCTGTTAACACCACAGATAATGCCGGCAAGCAAAAAGCGCTCAACATGGTACTCAATCAAATTGAGCGTACTTTTGGTAAAGGAACAATCATGCGCTTGGGTGACGCTACCCGGATGCGGGTAGAGACAATTTCTAGTGGAGCACTCACCCTGGATTTGGCGCTAGGTGGCGGTTTACCCAAAGGACGGGTGATTGAGATTTATGGTCCAGAAAGTTCTGGTAAGACCACACTAGCACTGCACGCAGTTGCTGAAATACAAAAAAATGGTGGTATAGCTGCCTACGTTGATGCTGAACACGCCCTTGATCCCGCCTACGCTGCAGCGTTGGGTGTTGACACTGAAAATCTGTTCATTTCGCAACCTGACACTGGGGAAGCTGCTTTAGAAATTGTTGATCAACTTGTCCGTTCTGCTGCAGTAGACATTGTCGTTATTGACTCAGTGGCGGCGCTCGTGCCCCGTGCTGAAATTGAAGGCGAGATGGGAGATGCTCACGTTGGTCTTCAAGCGAGATTGATGAGTCAAGCTTTACGTAAAATTACTGGTAATATTGGTAAATCTGGTTGCTCAGTGATTTTTCTCAACCAGCTGCGCCAAAAAATTGGTGTCAGCTACGGTAACCCAGAAACAACAACTGGTGGTAACGCTCTCAAGTATTATGCTTCAGTACGCTTAGACATTCGCCGGATTCAAACCTTGAAAAAAGGTACAGAGGAATTTGGTAACCGTGTGAAAGTCAAAGTTGCAAAGAATAAAGTAGCACCACCTTTTAGAGTCGCGGAATTTGACATTATCTTTGGTAAAGGTATTTCTACTTTAGGTTGTCTTGTCGATTTGGCAGAAGAAACTGGTATCTTGCTGCGCAAGGGAGCTTGGTACAGCTACAACGGTGAAAACATCTCTCAAGGACGAGACAATGCCATTAAGTACCTAGAAGACAAGCCTGAATTTGCTGAAAAAATTAAGCAGCTGGTGCGTGAAAAACTAGAAATGGGAGCTGTTGTTTCTGCTAACTCTGTGAGCAAGACAAGTGAAGATGAAGAAGATGAGGACTTAGAGCTAGTCGAAGAAGAGTAACACTAGCACTTTTGTTGTTTGGTGGGTGGAGCGATCGCTCCACTTATCAAACTAATGCAACTTGCTAGTACAGTACCGCGTAATTAAATATTTAGATGAATCAGGATTTTGTGTATCGAGCGAACCGGGCTACACCCCTCACCTCGATTAACAACCAAGGGGTAATCGGGGGTGTAGGAACAAGAAGTGACAGCGCGATCGCGTTCCACTATCTCTTTCGCACAAGAACCAGGTAAAGATGTTACCAAGTGCGGTACACGAGGTAGAGTAACTCTGAATTTGAGATTTCTGATATTAGATTGTCAAAGGTCTACGATGAAAAGTTGATATCAAATTTGAATATTGATTAAATAGTCTTGTACTACAAAAAGATTGTGTGTATACTTATATACTAAATTTTTAAGATGAAAAGCATATCGCTGACTTTTTGTTTAAACTCTAGTGGATACTAAATAAGTTACACAGTTAAATTAAATATTTTTGCTTAAAAAGACTGATTTTCGTTAGTAAATCTTAACGACGCTGAAAAATCAAATTGGCACGATTTTTGCACAAAACATTATTATCAGACACGTTGGAAAATATGTAATGTTTCAACCAGCAAAATATCAGTCAGGTCGTTTAGGTGTATTCTTAGTTCTGGCTGTGAGTAGTTTAGCGATCACCGTGGAAACTCCCGCATTTGCTCAACCACAACCCCAAGACATACAAATTTTTACACCAGATAGCTCTTCGCCACCCCCACCAGAACCAGCAGCGCGACCAGTCCCCCCAGCAGAGGTTAATCCAAGAGTGCAAAATCCTCGACCAAGTATATTTAGGGAACCTCCATATAACCGTTATTACGAGGCTCAAGCACCACGTCCTCCACAGAAGCCAGGAAAACGACCACACAAGAAGGGTCCTCGCCCAGATCAGGAGCCAGCAAAGGCTCCCAGACCAGATGGACGGAATGGTCCGCCCCCACCTCGTGCACGTGGAAATGAAGTAGCCCCTCCACCTCCTGCACGTGGTAATGAAGCAGCTCCTCCACCTCCTGCACCACAATAGTAATTGATGAAGTGTTACCTGTGGTTCCCAGGCTGGGCTTGGGAACCGGGGCAACGTTTTAGGATAGGTTTAGTATTTTGTCTTGGTGACGGGGTAAGATGCTGCGCCAAGTTTAGTAGTTTTGGTTGGTTTGGTGCGACCGCCAGTGCTTTTTTATAGTACATTCTTGCTTCATCAACTTTGCCAAGTTTTAACAGTGCGTGAGTTAAATCTGATGTGACGATGGTCAAACCTCTTTCATTTTTTAAAATTTTGTCGATTTCAAAACCTTTTATAAGTTGAATAACAGCTTCTTCTAAGTTTTTATGTGCAAGTAAAGCTTGACCCATTGCAGTATAAACTTTTGCTAGATGTTCTTGGTCGCCTAATTGCTCGCCTAATTTGATACTTTCTTGGAAAAACATCAGCGCTAATTTATACTTTTCCTCTCCTCCCTGTTTGTGTAATACTCTACCCAGACTGTTAAGAATTATTGCTTGTCCACGTTGGTCTTCCTCTTTTCTAGATAAGTCATAACATTGTCGGAGAATTTTCTCTGCTTCATTCCATTTTTGTTGTTTCATTAGTACTCTGCTTAGAGTGTTAAGGGCAGTTGAGAGAGGTTTTATCTCATCTAAATCGGCATAAATCTCTTGACTGCGCTTTAACATTTCTTCAGCTTCTTTCCATTGATATTGTAATTCTAGAATCATACCTATATTATTTAATGAGATAGCCGAGCTTTTCTGGTTTCCTAGTTTTTCAGATATGTCGTAACTGCTTTTAAAAGCTTCTCTCGCTTTATCTAGTTGCTTTTGTTCGAGCAAGAAGTTACCCTTTTTATGCAACATCTCAGCTAAATAGGTAAGTGCTATTGACTTATGCTCCTGGTTGTTTAATTCTTCTTCGACAGCGATAATACGCTCAAGAGTCGAAATAGCTTTTTCAATTTCACCCTGTTCGCGCAGTACCGCACTCAGAGTCGTTAGTGTCATCGCTATGCCACGTTTGTTATCTAGCTGTTGCTCAATATCAGTAATACGCTCAAGAATTTTTATCGCCTCTTCAAGATCACCCTGTTCACGCAGTACAGCAGCTAGACTTGTTAGGGTAATTGTCAAGCCGCGTTGGTTGCCAAACTGTTCTTGAATGGCAACACTACGATGAAAAGCATCGATAGCTTCATCGAGTTTATTTTGCAGCTGTAAAACACCACCCAAGCAGTTTAAACCTCTTGCTTCAGAATCTTTATCATCAAGTTCTTTGCTGATTTCAATTTGACAGCGAAAAGCCTCGACAGCTTGATCGAGTTTATTTTGCTGCCGTAAAACACCAGCTAAGCAGTTTAAACCGATTGCTTCTTGGCGTTTGTCATCGAGTTGTTGGCTGATTTCAATTTGACGGCGAAAAGCATCGACGGCTTCATCGAGTTGGTTTTGCTGCTGTAAAACATTACCTAAGCAGTTTAAATCTCTTGCTTCTTGGCGTTTATCATCGAGTTGTTGACTGATTTTAATACTGCGGCGAAAAGCATCGACGGCTTCATCGAGTTTGTTTTGCTGCTGCAAAACACCAGCTAAGCAGTTTAAACCTCTTGCTTCTTGGCGTTAATCATCAAATTGTTGGCTGATTTCAATTTGACGATGAAAAGCATCGACGGCTTCAGCAAGTTTGCTTTGCTTTTGCAAAGCACTTCCTAAGCTATTTAGCACAATTGACAAACCATCTGGTTCATCCAATAGTTCTTGGATAGCTAAAGCTTGTTTGAGAGTATCTACAGCCTGGTCTAATTTGTGTTGTCGCCATTGTATACTTCCAAGGGTAGTAAGCCACTTTGCATGATAGCGGTGACGGGTTGCCTGGATTTCGATTTTTTGCAGTATTCCGGAAATAGGGGCAAGTACTACCTCAGCATTCAAATATTGTTTTTCCAGAGAAAGATACTTTGCTTGTTGAATGCGAAATTTAACTACCAATTCCCAATCCTCAAATCGTTCCGCTAAAAGTTGGAACCGGAACATGAATGCTACTGCTTGTTTCCAGTAGCCATATTTTTCAAAAAATTCTTGCAGCCGAAATGCAAATTCATAGTCAGGACTTTGTTGATGTTGCAACCAATCAGCAACCAAAATAATACCGTTAATATCCTCTGCGATCGCACTATCAACAAAACCAACATCGCTGGATTTAACTAAATTGATAAAAAATTCAGCGTGTCGAGTTGCTGCATCATCTCGCAATCCGCGTTCAACTGCCAACTCATGAGCAAACGCACGAATTAACGGATGAAAAACAAATCGATTCTCTCCTACCTCAGCATAGTTAAGTAGTGAAAACCGACATAACCAATCGAGGTCATCTTGTGCCGTATACTCATCACTATAATTACCTGTTGCTGTTGCAGAACGTCGAGAAAATCCATCCTCAGCACAAACACTTAAGCAGGAGAAAAAATCAATTTGCTCTGGCTGAAGTTCTTTTAAACTAAGTGAGAAGCAAGCACGAACATCCCAATGTTCATCTTTTGCAACCCTTAATCTTTCCAATCGTCGTCTTTCTTCTCGCAATGAAGCTGCATAGTCTGCCAGACGACGATTTAGGTTCGATTTTAGCGCAGCGCCGATAATTTGTAATGCTAGGGGTAAATAGCCTGCTAACTCGATAATTTCTTCAGATATTTCAGGTTCGGCTGCGACGCGCTTTTCGCCTAATAGCTTTTGCAGCAGGAGTAATGATTCTGGTTTCGAGAGCGGTTTAACTTCAATTCTACCTTGATCGGGAATATCTAACGAAATGGACAAGAAGCGATCGCGTGTGGTGATAATAACCGCGCATCTGTTGCCATCTGGATATAATTCCTTAATAATATTGGCATCTTCAGCATTATCGAAAATCAACAGTATCCGACGATGAGCAAACACATCTTGCATGATGGTTTTTGCGTCTCGCTCATCTTCCGGTTCTACTTCTTCTCCACAACGTCGAGCAAAATCACGAGCGATGGTGTCTGCATCTTTACCATCAACCCGCAAACCAATGACACCATCAGGAAAATCTGCTTTGTGTAACGTAGCGAAGTGACAAGCAAGCGCTGATTTGCCGATACCCCCAGTACCAGCCAAACCAGCGATGCTGCACAGTTTGGTTCCTTGACGATGAATCAGCAGTTCTTGAAGTTGCTGCAATTCTTCGTCTCTACCAGTAAAACTAGAGACATCTTTTTGTGGCAATATAAAAGGTATTTGAAAAGGCAGAGACGTTGAATTATTAGCTTTTTTCTGCCTTTCGCTTATTTCTGCTTCTAATCTGTTAATATTTTCATTACATTCTTTAATCTTGCGGTGAAGAGAATATTTTTGTTCGGGGTCTGCCGTTTCAACTTTTTCTACCTCAAAAAAGTCACGCTTATCCCGCCAAGAATTAAGCGCTTTTTCTAAACTAGCAAACTCCTCTTGCTTCATCCTCTACCTCTAAACAGCGATTTTACCTGTTGCCATGACCGAACCATTAAAGCTTCTGTATCCATTTCCAACTCATAGGATGCAATAGCCGGAACAATAGGTAAAGCTACTTTTAACTTTGCACTTGCCGTTTTTCCTGGTTCGTCAAGCTTGGTACGAATTTCTGTTAACAAACGCAGCAACTCATCGGGGTAGTTAATTGAACGTTGCATTTCTAAACGTTCAACAGCTTCCATAACCCGCATCAAAGCATTTTCGGCTTGCAAATCCGAAATAAAATAAGCATCAGCCCTTTGATAAAGGAGTTCTCCATATTCAACCTCATACTTGCGAACATCCGGTAAGATTTCTCGTTTAATTCGCATCTTCAATTCGGTTTTAGCAGGGGTACTGGCTGTGACAACAAGTTCCTTTTGAAATTCCCCAAGCTTTTCGTATAAAATTTCTAAAATATCTTCAAGAGAAGTTAATCGTTGACGGCTAATTTCTTGAGAGCGCATAAGCAATCGTATTTATTCAAGATAATCGCATTTCTACGTATTATTCATGATTATAACCAACTTATCCGGTTAAATTAGGTTTGTGTTCAGTGGAAAATTACTGAAATGAACATAAAAATATACCATCAATCCTTGTATCAAGCCCTGAGCGACACGCAGATAGCTATTTTGACCCCTACACCCTTACACCCTTATACCCTGCCCTACGGGCATCTTACGACGACTAGATGAATCAACACCTGCCATTTTGCGGTACTTGGTCACGGTTCTGCGAGCGATGGGTAGACCAAACCGCAACTTAATCCACTGTGCCAATTGGTCATCACTATAAGGCTTTGCAGGAGATTCTTCTTGAATTAGTTGCTGAATGAACTGCTGTATTTGTTGTGGGGTGTGTCCACCAACACGAGCAGGTGTGCAAAGCTTTTGTAACGGTACAATCTGGCTTGGTTGTCCACCAATTAACAGATATCGCTCGCGCACAATCCGACTGATAGTTGCATTTGAGAGTCCCACCGCTTGAGCAACCATTTGTTGTGGTGTAGGAACAAGATCCAACGCGTCTCGACTGGAAAGAAAAGCTTGCTGACGAGCAACCAAAAACTCTCCCACTTTCAAGAGATTATCTTGCCATTGGTTCAATGCAGTGAGTAAAGAACGAGCTTTCTGCAACAGAACTTCCAGTCGTTGAGTTTCTTTGGTTTTACGATGTGGGCGGTTGAGAACAGCAACAGCTTCCTCATCCAGGTAGAAATCTCGACTCACCTCGTAAGCTAACATAACTTGCCAACCGCCTGCATGAGGTTCTGCTTTCAAATCGGGGGTGACAATTGGTGCGGGGCTGTGACTAAAGTTCCTGGCTGGTCGAGGTTCTAGCGTTTGAATCTGGCGAATAGCACTCTTGAGTGTTTCAGAATCAAGACTAGATCTTGTCTGTCGCAGCTTTTGCAGTAGCGCCTCTCGGTGACATTGTGCCTCAGTGGAATTGCTGACACAAGCTGCTATCTCCTCTAAGTAATCCCTGACTAATAGTGTTGCTAAATTTTCGGGTTGATTTGGAAGTTGTAATAAGAGACATTCTTGAAGCGATCGCGCACCAATCCCCAGCGGATCCAAACCTTGCAAATCAGGAATCACGGCTTCTAGTTCGCTAATAGAAAATCCACTACCCGCCGCCCAAACTTGCGGTGATTCTTCTAAGTAGCCAGATGGAGATAACCATTCAATCAAGTAAAGTAAGGCTTTTTGCTGCCGAGAAGATAGGTTAAGGGCTGAAATTTGTCCTTGCAGATGTTCTTGAAGACTAAGTTCTGCCGCTGGTGGAGTGTACCAATCTGGTAAAACATCTGACACCAGAGTTTCTTTATTGCCAGAACTCGTCGTGCTGCGCAAAAAAGGATTTTGTTCAACTTCATTTCTAACATGCTTAATAACCCGTCGATGATCCAAGGGCAGCAGATGCACAAGATAGCGCAAGCTTGGATAAAGGACTGCTTGAGTCTCTAAGTGGGTTTCTACCGAAGGTGTGGATATGAGTGCAGACATGATTTTCTGCTCCTATTGTGGTTGTGACTCTTGACTCAAAATCAGATGATCTGGTAATATTGTTCTTCCACCGGAAAGGACTGCAGCACGTTCCAGTGTGTTTTGCAATTCACGTACATTTCCGGGAAAATGGTAGCTTGTGAGTTTCTCCATTGCTGCTATTGTGAGTGCTAAACGCTTGAGTCCTCGACGTAAGGCAATGGTGCTCAAAAAGTACTGGGTTAGCTGTTCCAGATCTTCAGGGCGATCGCGCAATGGTGGCATATCAATCCGCACTACGTTGAAACGATAGTATAAATCTTCGCGAAATTGGTTATGCCTAACCATCTGCTCTAAATTCCGATTAGTAGCGGCGAGAATTCGCACGTCTACAGTACGAGTTTGGTTACTTCCCAGCCGTTCAAAGGAGTGGTCTTGTAAGACACGCAACAACTTACCCTGAATCACAGGGCTAAGCTCCCCGACTTCATCCAGAAAGATTGTACCACCGTTTGCTTGTTCAAAGCGACCAATTCGCAGGTGATTTGCTCCGGTAAAAGCACCTTTTTCATGTCCGAATAACTCAGCTTCTAGCAAATGTTCTGGGAGGGCGGCACAGTTGACTTTCACCAATGGTCCCTTACGACGGGGACTGGTAGTATGGAGTGTGGAAGCGACTAATTCTTTACCAGTGCCTGACTCTCCGGTGATAAGAACAGTGGTGTTTCCAGGAGCAACGCGTCCGATGAGTTTGAAGACTTCTTGCATGGCGGGCGATCGCCCCAATAACTCATCCGACTGATCCAAACTCTGCAAGTCTGACTCTCCCAGTTTATACACAGGTTCTTGATGATGGGCAAGCGCCTTTTGGGTGATATTAACTAAGTCTTCTAAATCAAAAGGTTTGGTTAGGTAATCGTAAGCACCCAACTGCATGGCTTCAATTGCTGTACGACTTGTACCGTAAGCAGTCATGACGATGACAGGTAACTCAAACAGTCTTTGTTCTAGAGTTTTTAGGACTGTGATTCCTTGGGTTTTGGGCATCTTTAAATCTAGGAAGACTAAATCAGGATGAGTTGTGTTGTCAGTGAGGAGTTTTAAACCCTGTTCTCCATCTGCTGCTTGGAGGACTTGATAGCCTTCGTCTTGAAGAATTTGGGCGATCGCCTGCCGCAGTGCTTTTTCATCATCAATAATCAGAATTTTAGCCATTTTCTATTTTGCTGAGAAATTTGGAAGAGAAAACGAACCGCGAAGGACGCAAAGGACGCAAAGAAAGAAAAGTTTGAGAGAGTTTTTGCGTAAGTTTTAAGGTAAATAAATACTAAATCGTGTTTTTCCTGGAGATGATTCCACTTGGATGTATCCCCCATGTCGAGTTACAATCTCATGACTGATTGAGAGTCCCAGTCCTGTTCCTTCTGGTTTGGTGGAATAGAATGGATCAAAAATACGTTCTTGCTCTTGTGGTGGTAAACCTGCTCCTTTGTCTTCTACCCAAGCGACAAAGTAACGATCTTTTTGCTGATTTTTAACGTCTGATTCCTTTTCCACTCCCACGGTTACTTGTTGTCCTTCAGGGCTAGCTTGAATGGCATTGAGAATCAAATTGACCATCACTTGTCCGAGTTCGCGGCGACGCAAGGGAGTTTCTGGTATTGGGTGAGTGGGAGTTTGGTAGACTAAATCTACTCCTTGTTCTTCGGCTTTGAGACGCAACAGCGAGACGGATTCCAAGACAATTTCTTCTAAGGATGTCAGAACTAAAGCTTCCTGCTGCTGATTTTTGTCAAAATATAACAGTCTCTGTACAAGATGCTCCAGACGGTCTACTTGTTCTAGCAGACTATCAATAGGCAATGTGGTTAAGCCTTGCTTTCGCAGTTGACGGTCAGTGTACTGTAAATTGAGACGCATACTAGCAAGGGGATTGCGGATTTCGTGAGCAACACCGGCGACTAGCTGTCCTAGTGAAGCCAGTCGTTCTACACGATGCAAACGCTGCTCCAACTCTTGACGACGGGCTTGCATTGTGTTGATAGCCGCTCCCAACATTCCCATCTCAGCAGGTAGGGGTGGAATTTCATTTGCCTGATTCGCTTCCATTGCCTTAATGCTTTGTTGTAGCCGTTGCACACCCCACTGTAACTGAAGCGCAATGGCAAAAGTCCAAAAACCCACCACCAAAATTCCCAAGACAACTGGTACGCTAAAAATTTTTTGCTGGCTGTCTTTTGTGCGAGGTATCCGTTTCATTGTCCATACTGCCCCCCAGGCTGACAGAGGATCTGCGCGCACCAGCACAACGTCTAGCTTAGGACGCAGCACCAATTCTTGGGGCAATCCTTGACTTGTCGCCTGTCGTGCCAGTTGGAGAATTGTGTCTCGTTCTGCTGGTGGAATATCGCTTTTGGGCACAGGTGCACCGTGTGTGGGATAAGCATAGCCCAGAAGTTGATCTCGCTCTAACAGGTAAAAGCCACCTTCAACTCGCCCAAAGTTCGCTAGTACTTCAGTGGAAAGCTCTTGTAAAGGTCTATTTATTTTTCGTTTGGGAACTCCCATCTCAAAAAGACCTGATTCCCAAAACAGTTTGATTAAATGCGTGTTGGCTCTGGCAAGTTCTTGCTGATTACGAGCCACCACTGCGCCTTCAAAACTTTCAAACAGTTGCACTAACAGCAATAGTGCCACCCCGCTTAAACCTAGAAATAGAATACTTAAAATAGTTAGCTGTTGCCGCAATGTCCAGCGTCGGAGTTTCATTAAAGATTGGGTTCATTGAAGGGTGATCTGTGTCAATAGTGTCACATATCTTATCCTGCCTTACTCAAATGCATCTAGCCTGTATCTTTGGCACGATTTTTGCACAACATAATTGTGAACCAGGCATTGTGTAGCAGATATATGCCTGACAATCACTTCTGATCTATTCACGGAGACTTTACCATGAATCATCCCAATGATCGTATATCTAGTCAAACGGCTGCTGATGCATTTGCTCTTGCTGCTAAGTTGCAGGCGCAGCGACATCAAGATTACTCAACTGCAGAATTGATGCAGGCAGCAGCAGAAGCAAATATTTCACCAGAAGCTCTTCAGGAAGCATTAAAATTGATGCAGGCAAAACAGATGGAAGACCAGACGCAAAGGGATAAGCTGCGGCTGATGCTTGGTAGTGGGGCTGTGGGGGTGGCGATTGCTCTCAGTAGTATCTGGGCTTACACTGCGATGACTAGAAATCCAGCTTGGAGTGCAACCTCATCTGAAATCAATGCAGTACAACCAAATCCTCGCAATGCTAACCAGCTAACTGCAAGTACTTCACAGCCCCCAGATTCACCACCAGTTCCTCTAGACAATAATGCAACCACATTGACAGGTAAAATTCAGCAATACCTCCTCAACCCTGAAGGTAGAGTGGATGGGTTATTGCTCAACAATGGACTGCAAGTGAAAGTTCCACCACACCTGAACAGAAATTTAGTTGCACAAGTCAGTCTAGGAACTGAGATTAGCGTCACAGGTAAAACCGGCGTGTCCACATCCTTTGGACAAGAAATCAAAGCAAGGGAAATCACGAATCGTCAAACCCAACAGACAATCACAAACAAAGCAATTGCTGACGCACCCCCCCCAGCACCAACTCCCACTGATTACAGCAGTTTATCAGCCGAAGGAAAAGCCCAAAAATGGTTGGTTGGACATCGAGGAGAAATCAATGGCGTGATTCTCTCTTCAGGAGTACAAGTGAAGTTTCCACCTCATATTGGCAATCAACTTGTTGATACGGCTCAAGTTGGTGACAAAGTACAAGTGCAGGGTTTTGGTACTCGCAATAAATACGGGGAAGTTATTAAAGCTACTACGTTAAAGGTGAATGAACGTAGTGTGGGTGTTGCTCCTTAAAAAAAGTTAAGGAATCCAAAAGACGCCAGGAAAATGACTAATGACTGCCAAAACATCGTTAACTTGATTTGTACCAACCTAAGCTCATCATGAATAATCAACCTTCAGAAACAAGAAACAGCGCTAGACAGTTCGCGAAAATTTACATTGATTGTGGTGATCCTTTAGGTTGGTTTGAAGCACTATATTTAGCTGCTAATGAGAATCCTTATGTAATTCCTTGGGCTGATATGAAGCCAAATCCGAATATACTAGCTTGGATTGATAAAAAAGCACCGTCTTTTTTCCAGGGTTTACAAGTTCTTGTAGTTGGATGTGGACTTGGAGATGATGCAGAAAAATTTGCTGAACTTGGTTGTCATGTAGTTGCGTTTGATATTTCTTTGACGGCTATCAAGTGGTGTCAGCAACGCTTTCCATTATCATCAGTGAAGTATGTTGCGGCAGATTTACTTAAACCTCCAACTGAGTGGAATCAGTCGTTTGATCTTGTTATTGAAGCATATACTTTACAAGTTTTACCTCCTGACATTCGTACATCTGCACTAGAAAAAATAGCTAGTTTTGTTCGACCGCAAGGTAGGTTACTAATTGTTGCACGTGGACGCGATGAAGAAAATCCACCTGGTACAATGCCATGGCCACTTACGAAAACAGAACTTTCCGAGGATGCTGTTGGGTTAAATGCTATCTCTCCTTTAGAAGACTACTTTGATAATGAAGTACCACCCGTCAGGCGATTTAGAATCGAATTTATCAATCATAATTATCTGGTAGAAACTGAAGCTAAATAAGTATAAAATTATAGTTTTTTTAAACTTTTGAGGTAAAAAATATATTAGTAATCTTTCACTTGTAAAAAGAAGAAAGTACATTTGTATATTATTCTTCTCTATTAAGTGTTTCCTACCTCAACGAGTAATTTCACAACTTCTGGACGGATTGCTATAGAACTCATATTTAATTTTGACAAAATTAGGTACATTTTCTGTTAAGTGTTAAGCCTTGCATACCTCCACTTTATCAATTCACAAAATCAAACAGGCTTCCTAATATATCAATTTGATGTCAGATGACAAATGCAACTCCTAAGCGAAAATTAGCAAATTCAGCTTTTTTATATCTTCTATATCCTGATGTAGATACACTCCTCAGTTGTTGGCGTCAGAATTAAGCAGTGACACCATACTAGGAAATCATTCACTCATGTCAGAAGATCAACGTATAGAAGAAAAAATGCTTTCCCGCGAAGCTGAGAAGCAACTTTCTAAACAGCTAGATACAGCAGACAAAATAGACGTAGATATACAAACTGATTTCCTGAAATTATTGCAGGGTATGGTAGATGGAGTTTCTGTTTAAGGTCAGGGACTGGTCAAACAAGATATTCGCATACAGGAAATCAAGCTGCAAATAGATAACGTCGCAGTTAATCCATTCAGTGTTCTCTTTGGTCAAGTTGAACTGAATGAACCAGTTAATATCACTACTCGTGTTGTCATGACAGAAAAAGATATTAACCGTGCTATGATTTCCGAGTTTATCCGTAGCAAGATGCCAACTTTTAAGTTTAATGCCGATGGTAAAACTGTATCTTTATATCCAGAGGAGATACAAATGAAGCTACTAGAGGATAACAAAATGACAGTGGCGTTAAAAGTGACATTAACAGAGGATGGAAATACTCGTCCATTAAGTTTTACAGCACAATATTCCCCACGTACCGACGAAAAACCTATCATTTTAGAATATTTTAACTGCACTCAAGGAGAAGGAATTTCACTTGAAGTCGTTGTTGCGTTAATGCAAAAAGTGAAAGAATTGGTAAAATTACCAAGTTTTAAATATGAAAATGTCGTGTTACAAATCAGAAAAATGGAAATACAAAAAGAGATTATGATACTTTTGGTAGATGCTCGTTTAAAAACAATTCCATCCTTCTGATATTTTTGAAGTTTTGATTCAGAAAAAGACGTACATCAACTAAGTTGTAAAAAGTAAATACCTTTGCATATGCTGTATCTGCTTAACTGCTGCATAGGAAAATAGACCTAAAAGTGTACTTTTAGAGATATAGACAGCTCTAAATTTCAATGATGAAATAAGATTGGTTTGCTCGAGTTATATTTATGGATGAAAAAAGTAGAGAACCAAGTCAGAAAAGTTTAAAAGCACTCGATTTCTTAAATCTTTTTCTATCAGATGTACGTGATGGCGTTGGTCCATATTTAGCTATTTTTTTGAAAGCTTCAGAAAATTGGCATCCAGCCGATATTGGAATTGCAATGTCCGCTTCAACTGTTGCAACAGTCATTGCACAGACACCAGCAGGTGGGTTGGTAGATAGATTGCGTCAAAAACGAATGTTGATTGTGGCGGGTGCGACGCTTGTATCTATTGGTTGTATTGTAATAGCACTGTTACCGAGTTTTCCGGTAGTTATTGGTGGTCAAATTTTAATTGGTTTAGCAGCGGCTGTGTTTCCACCGGCGATCGCCGCTATTAGTTTAGGACTAGTAGGACATAATAAATTTGATCGCCGAGTTGGTCGCAATGAGGCGTTTAATCATGGGGGTAATGTACTTGCAGCAGTTTTGGCTGGTGTGGCAGGTCATTTTATTACTCGCAAAGGCATCTTTTTTCTGGTTGCAGCAATGGCGGGGGCTAGTGCAGTCGCCGTTTCGAGGATTCGTGAAAAGGAAATTGACCATGAATTAGCGCGTGGGGCTGCAGCAGAGGATGAGGACACTCCAGAAAAAGAGGGGCATCAAGTCTCTGGGTTTATGCAGTTGTTTAGCGATCGCCGCATACTTTTATTTTGTCTTGCAGTAATTCTGTTTCACTTTGCCAATGCGGCGATGTTACCACTCGTCGGTCAAAGACTCTCAGAAGGCAAAGCTACAGGAGCTACACTTTATATGTCAGCTTGCATCATCGTAGCTCAGTTGGTGATGATTCCTTCTGCTAGTTTGGCTGGTCGTTTGGCCCATACTGCCAGAAAACCTGTCTTTTTGCTTGCCTTTGCTGTGTTGCCAATTCGTGGTGTACTTTATACTCTAACGGATAATCCTTATTTTTTGGTTTCTGTACAGATTTTAGATGGAGTTGCTGGCGGTATTTTCGGAGTACTTTCTGTACTCATGGTTGCGGATTTAACTAAGGGCACAGGTCGGTTTAATATCACACAAGGAGCATTAAATACTGCTATTGGTATAGGTGCTGGTCTGAGTAATCTGATAGCTGGGTTTGTTGTGGAAAAGGCTGGCTACAATACTGCTTTTTTGGGCTTGGCTGCGATCGCCGCTGTTGCTACTGTTATTTTCTGGATGTTGGTACCAGAAACCAAAGGTTCACACAAAGCACAATCTTTGGTTTCAAGCGAGTCTTGAGAAAAACTCTATGAATAACGATCTATCGTAAAAGTATAGGGCACATTATACAACAGCTAATTACTAATTGTCTCCTCTTTCTTACAATTAGTGGTTAGCCAATTTGTTTCTATTCTCTCATTTCTATAACTGGCGAATGATGGAATTAGATGTCATAATTTGTAACCTCGTAAAGGAACATATAGGCACAAATTTTCATTTATGCAAGAGTATGATGTTGTCATTATCGGAGCAGGACACAACGGCTTAGTTTGTGCCGCTTATTTGCTCAAGGCTGGCTATAGTGTGCTACTATTGGAAAAACGTCCTATTCCTGGTGGTGGAGCAACAACAGAAGAATATTTACCACAAGAAGCTCCTGGATTTAAGTTTAACTTGTGTGCTATTGACCACGAGTTTATTCATCTAGGACCAGTTGTACAAGAATTAGAGCTGGAAAAATACGGTTTGCAATATCTGGAGTGCGATCCTGTTGTTTTCTGTCCGCATCCGGATGGCAAGTATTTTTTAGCTCATAAATCAGTAGAAAAAACGAGTGCCGAAATTGCGCGTTACAATGAACGCGATGCCAAAAAATATCTAGAATTTACACAATACTGGCAGCGGGCGATTGGTGCAATGATTCCGATATTTAATGCACCGCCCAAATCTGTCTTAGATATTCTTGGCAACTACGACATTACAAAGCTGAAAGATTTATTTTCGGTAATTGGTTCTACCAATAAGGCTCTGGACTTTATTCGCAATATGCTAACCAGCGGTGAGGATATTGTCAACGAGTGGTTTGATTCAGAATTTCTCAAAGCACCTCTGGCAAGACTTGCATCAGAACTTGGTGCACCTCCCTCCCAAAAAACCCTTGGTATTGGTGCAATTATGATGGCAATGCGTCATAATCCAGGGATGACTAGACCGCGTGGCGGTACTGGTGCATTAACGCAAGCTTTGGTAAACTTGGTGACAAGTAAAGGCGGCGTTATCCTCACAGACCAGCAGGTTAAGAAAATTTTGATTGACGATAATCGTGCTGTTGGTGTGCGGGTAGCTAATGGCATAGAATACCGTGCTAAGCACGCAGTGATTTCAAACATTGATGCCAAGCGTGTATTTTTACAATTAATGGATACCAGCGATGTAAATGCTGCTGATCCAGGTTTACGGGAAAGATTAGAACGCCGCATTGTCAACAACAACGAAACTATCCTCAAGATAGACTTGGCTTTAAACGAACCACTGCGGTTTGAACACCACGAACACAAGGACGAATACCTGATTGGGTCTATTTTAATAGCAGATTCTGTTACTCATGTAGAACAGGCTCATAGCAGATGTAGTTTAGGAGAAATTCCAGATTCTGACCCCTCAATGTATGTCGTTGTGCCAACAGTGCTAGATCCATCAATGGCACCTCCTGGTAAGCATACCGCATGGATTGAGTTTTTCTGTCCGTATCAAGTCGCAGGTGCAGAAGGTACTGGTTTAAATGGTACAGGGTGGACTGATGAATTAAAAAACAAAGTCGCAGACAAGGTGATTGATAAGCTTGCAGACTACGCACCAAATGTGAAGGACGCAATTATCGCCCGTGGTGTGGAAAGTCCAGCGGAACTAGGAGAAAGATTAGGCGCGTATAAAGGAAATTATTACCATATTGATATGACTTTAGATCAGATGGTATTTTTCCGTCCCTTGCCAGAGATTGCCAACTACCAAACACCTATTTCGGGTTTGTATTTGACAGGTGCAGGCACTCATCCCGGCGGTTCTATTTCAGGAATGCCAGGACGCAACTGTGCGCGAGTCTTTTTGCAGAGTAAGCAGCCAATAGTACAAAGGCTAAAGGACGCAGGGGATTCGATTAAATCAACAGTTGAATCTGTGTTTAAGATTAACAACTAAAACATCCAGACGTTTATATGTGTTTGGTGTAATTTGAATTACCGTGGGGCGGGATTGTGCCACGCCCGCCCTTTGTGCCAGTTGCTTAAGTCCCGTATCCCTTGCCTGTGGCAGTCAAGCGAATGCGATAGATGGCTGTGTTGGCTGTAATAAAGAGGCTGTGACCATCTTCTCCCCAGGCTAAATTGCTTGTTTTATCACCCGTTTCAATACTCCCCAGAAGCGTCCCATCGGGAGCAAAAATGAAAACTGCCTCGGGTGCAGCAGCGTACACATTACCTGCCTGATCAACCTTGATTCCATCGGCAAAACCCTTGCGGTTGCGTTCCCATCTCCAGGCATCCGCAAACGTGCGACCATTTTGAAGCGTGCCGTCCGGTGCGACGTCGTATGCCAGCCATCTCGATTGTTTAGTGGTTGAATCGGCGATATAGAGAATCTTTTCATCTGGAGAAAATGCAATGCCATTGGGAGAACGAATCTCATCAGTCAATAGCGTTAACTTGCCATCGGACGATAGGCGGTAAACGCCACTGAACGGGAGTTCCTTCTGTGGATCATCAAATCTTTGGGTTGGCAAACCATAGGGGGGATCGGTAAAGTACAGGTCCCCATTAGATTTGTAAACCAGGTCATTGGGACTGTTCAACCGTTTATTGTCATACCGATCTGCCAGAGTAGTTTTGATGTTGTTCTCTCTGTCCTCTAACCGAGCAACGCGACGATCGCCATGTTCACACAGCACCAGTCTCCCCTGGCTATCAAAGGTTAACCCATTAGAACCGGGTTCTAGTCCGTTAAAGGGAGTGTCCCCCGTATATCCACTGGGACTCAAATAAGTCGAGATCCCTTTCCCCGGTTCCCATTTGTAGATTTTATTGGTTTGCACATCCGAAAACAGCAGATAATTCTCGTTTCGATTCCACAGGGGACCTTCTGCCCAGCGAAATCCATCCGCCAATTTTTCTAATTTGGCATTAGCGGGAACAATACTGTTAATACGGGAATCATAGCGGACAATTCTGCCAGCAATAGTGGGAGCCTTAGTGTCAACCGGCGACAAATCTTCCATATGCGTAATGCTAATCTGATTGGTATGCCATTTTTTGTTGTTAGCGGATGCTTGTGTCAATTGTGTCAAACCACCACTAAACAAAAGTGCTGATAGAACAAATGAAGTGAGCTTGTTCATAATTTGCAATGTTACAGATACGTTTATTGTCCTTTTATTAACAAGCAATCTAAATGTTAATAAGTACTTACAAAACCACGAATATACTCCTATTTCTAATTTTTAAATAGCAATACTCCCTTGCGATTATTTACACAATATTTAAGATAATTTTTCGTTAATTTTACCTGTGATTCATCTAATTTTAGTAGATTACAGTTCTAATATTCAACCCTTAGTTATGGGGCGTGGTGTACTTAGGATGAGCATCGCCTTATCCCAAAAACAACTTGTATGCTGGGTTCTGGCTTTCATCCCAGTAGCGGTAACCAAGCGTATCAAGAAATGCTCGCCATTGCTCCATTTCGTGGGGAGATACCTGCATTCCCACGACAATTCGCCCGTAATCTGCCCCATTGTTGCGGTAATGAAAGAGGCTGATATTCCAATCGGGACTCATGGAACTGACGAATTTCATCAATGCACCGGGACGTTCAGGAAACTCAAAACGGTAGAGCAACTCATTCTTAGCAAGGTGAGAGTGTCCACCAACCATGTGCCGCAAGTGCAATTTTGTCAGTTCGTCATCGGTTAAGTCTATGGTTTTGAACCCATTAGCTTCAAAGGTTTTAACCATCTTTGCTGCATCAGCACGGTTTTGAATTTGCACTCCCACAAAAATATGTGCTTCTTTATCACCAGCAATGCGATAGCTAAATTCAGTTAGATTGCGTCTGCCAATACATTCACAAAACTTGCGAAGACTGCCCCGTTCTTCAGGAATCGCAACAGCAAAAATGGCTTCGCGGCGTTCACCTAATTCTGCTCGTTCAGCAACAAAGCGGAGGCGATCAAAGTTCATGTTAGCACCGCAGGCAACGGCGATTAACGTTTGTCCCTGGATTTGTTCTCGTTCGACATAGGCTTTTGCAGCGGCGATCGCCAATGCACCTGCTGGTTCCAAAATCGAGCGTGTATCCTCAAACACGTCTTTAATCGCAGCACAAGTATGATCTGTATCAACTAAAATGATGTCATCCACATACTCCTGACACAAACGGAAAGTTTCTTCTCCGACTTCCCGCACTGCTACCCCATCAGCAAATAAGCCTACTTGAGGTAAGCGCACCCGCTTCCCTGCTTTCAGCGATTGATGCATAGCATCAGCATCCACTGGTTCAACACCAATAATTTTAATTTCAGGACGCAACCGTTTCACATATGCTGCAATCCCAGAAATCAGTCCACCTCCACCAATCGCCACAAAAATAGCGTCGATGGGTTGCTGATATTGTCGCAGAATTTCCATCCCAATTGTTCCCTGCCCAGCAATCACATACGGATCATCAAAGGGATGAATAAAAGTCATACCTTTTTCTGCCTCTAGTTGACGGGCTAAGGCATAGGCATCATCGTAAGTATCTCCATGCAATACTACCTCCCCACCTCTAGCTCTGACTGCATCTATCTTCACCTGAGGTGTGGTTACCGGCATAACAATAATTGCTCGTGTTCCGATGTGACGGGCAGCAAGAGCAACGCCCTGGGCATGGTTTCCCGCAGATGCAGCAATCACACCTTGTACCAGTAAATCCGGCGGTAGTTGCGCCATCTTGTTATAAGCACCCCGCAGCTTAAAGGAAAAGACTGACTGCATATCTTCCCGCTTGAGTAGGAGTTTATTATTCAGTCGTGCGGATAGATTGGGAGCATAATCCAAGGGCGTTTCTTGAGCAACATCGTACACGCGGGCAGTCAGGATTTGTACAAGGTAGTCGCAAAGCATGGGCGTCAACAGGTTGGTAAATGCCGGATGGATGATAATTTTACCGCCAAACTTGTCAGCATGACATACAGGAGTTACGCAACGAGATCCAGCAGTTGTGGGAGGGTGTAAGGGGGTAAGGGGAGCCAGTGCGTTGGGCGGGTTTCCCGACTTGAAGCACCTGGCGTTGTAGGGGTGTAAGGGAAAACTAAGTACGCATCACCATTAATAAAGGTCTAAAAAAAGAGGATTGCGATATCAGGAACTGTACTTATCCACGGTGTAGTTACTTGTGGTTTGGAAAAACTTGCACTAAGACCTTCCTATGAAACAAAATCTGCTTTTTGCACGGTTTTTATACCACAAAAAGCAGATTTTTATAAAAAATATTCCGAATTATGAACCTCACCCTCGCTTTTAGCTACGCTAAAATCTTTCCCTCTCCTTAACAAGGAGAGGGATGCCCGACAGGGCAGGGTGAGGTTCCAAACCTATTAGTCATTTTCCGAAATCTTCCAAGATAAAGTGGTAGATATAACTAAATGTCATCTTGGTTTCGGGGCTAGTTTATGGAACCTGCAACACTCACAGCAGCGGCGATCGCCACCTTAGTCATCACTAAAAGTTTTGAAAAAACAGGTGAAATCATCGGGGAAAAGGCTTGGAACGAAGGCGAGAAATTGTTATTACTTCTCAAGCGTAAAGAACCTGACACGGCAAAGACTATAGAATTAGCTCAAAAGCAACCTTTAGATTATGGTAAAGCTTCTCTCATTGGACAACAAGTCGAGAAAGCGGCAAAAAAAGACTCTGAAATTGCTCAAGCAGTCTCAGCTGTGGCAAATGAAGCACAACCTCAATTGACAAAAACAATTATTGAAAATTGGCAAGGCATAAACGTTAAAGGCGGAACTAATAGTATTTCTGGCAATACTTTTAATTTCTGACTGCAGTCGTCCGAATGGGAACGGACAAAGTTAAATCCCCCTACTGGAATACCGCAGAATTTGCCCTTAAGTGGGGCGACAAAGTTCGTCGGACGTGAAGAAGAACTGCAACACCTCCATCAACTCTTGCAGAAAAATGACTGCGTAGCAATAGCCGCCATTTCTGGTATGGGTGGAGTAGGGAAAACCGAACTGGCGCTTCAATATGCAAACACTCACCGCGAAGCTTACCAAGGTGGAATTTGTTGGTTACTTCCGAAAGCTGCGGATGTGGGAGTGCAGTTGGTGCAGTTTGCGCGTACTCACCTTGACTTAAACCCACCAGAAATATCGCCGGATTTTGATTTACTCGCGCAAGTCGCATACTGCTGGCGGCGATGGCGTGAACGTGAAGTGCTGCTTGTGCTGGATGATGTGGCGAAATACAAAGAAATTAAGCCGTATCTCCCACCATCATCTTCCCGGTTTAAGGTGTTGATGACAACAAGAGCACACTTTGGGCAAATTCCGAAATTATCATTAGGTGTGCTGCAACCAGAAGCGGCGCTGGAGTTATTACGAACACTCGTTGGTGCAGAACGGGTTGATGAAGAAATTGCACAAGCAGAATCTTTGTGTGCATGGCTGGGATATTTGCCCTTGGGGTTAGAATTAGTCGGGCGGTATCTCGCACGGAAAGAAGATTTGTCCCTAGAAGATATGTTGCGGAGGTTGGAGAAAAAGAGATTAGAACAACCAGCCCTTGTGAAGTCAGAAGACGACATGACAGCACAACTGGGTGTGCAAGCCGCCTTTGAGTTGAGTTGGCAGGAATTAAACAACACGGATAAGCAGCTGGCGTGTTTGCTGAGTTTATTTGCACCTGCACCGATACCTTGGCAGTTGATAGAATTTTGCTTAGCCGATGTAGATGCAGAAGAGTTAGAAGAAAGTCGGGATGATAAGCTGCTGAATTTGCATTTGCTACAGCGTAAGGAAAAGGGAATTTATCAATTGCATCCACTGCTGAGGGAATTTTTTCAAGCGAATCTTAAAGCCCCAGCTTTTCTGGCAACTTGGGGGAATCTTCAATATGCTTTTGCCACAGCAATGATAGCAGTCGCCAAAGAGATTCCTCAAACTCTGACTCGTGAACAAATTACCGCTATCTCTCCCGTCATACCTCATATAGCAGAAGTCGCCAACAATCTTATTGAATATGTCAGCGATGAGGATTTGATCTGGGCTTTCCTCGGTAATGCCTCATTCTACAATAGTCAGGGATTGTATGATCAAGCAGAACCTTGGTATGAGCAGTGTTTAGAAGTTACAAAAAAGCGCTTGGGAGAAGAACATCCCTCTGTCGCAACTAGCCTCAGCAGCCTGGGGTTACTCTACAACTCCCAAGGAAGATACACAGAAGCTGAACCTTTGTTCCAACAAGCATTGGAACTAACGCGACGCCTCCTGGGAGATGAACATTCCTCTGTCGCAAGTAGCCTCAACAACCTGGCGTTACTCTACAACTCCCAAGGAAGATACGCAGAAGCTAAACCTTTGTTCCAACAAGCATTGGAACTATACCGACGCTTACTGGGAGATGAACATCCTCATGTCGCACTCAGCCTCAACAACCTGGCAGAACTCTACAACTCCCAAGGAAAATACGCAGAAGCTGAACCTTTGTTGCAACAAGCATTGGAACTATCGCGACGCCTGCTGGGAGATGAACATCCCTCCGTCGCAACTAGCCTCGGCAACCTGGCGGGACTCTACTCTTCCCAAGGAAGATACGCAGAAGCTAAACTTTTGTACCTACAAGCTTTGGAACTAAGGCGACGCCTGCTGGGAGATGAACATCCCGATATCGCACAAAGCCTCAATAACCTGGCAGAACTCTACCGTTCCCAAGGAAGATACGCAGAAGCTGAACCGTTGTACAAACAAGCATTGGAACTCACGCGACGCCTGCTGGGAGAAGAACATCCCTCTGTCGCCACTAGCCTCAATAACCTGGCAGAACTCTACCGTTCCCAAGGAAGATACGCAGAAGCTG